>JBFKMY010000166.1:0-5708 GCA_041629615.1 Thermodesulfovibrionia bacterium
TAGTCTTTTCAGTGAAGTTTTTATCGTCACCAACCAGCCGGAAGCATATTCATATCTCGGCGTACCAATGCTGGGTGACATATACAATACACGGGGTCCGATGACAGGAATCCTGACAGCACTCCTCAATTCCCGGAATCCATGGGTCCACGTATCCGCATGTGATATGCCATTTATTAATGCGGAACTCATACACTATATGGCTTCAAAAAGAGAAAGGTGCGACGCTGTTGTTCCGGAATGTTCGCACTCCCCTGTGTCCCCGACCAAGGAAAGACATACAGGAATCGAACCACTGTTCGCATTTTACTCAAAAAGTCTTTTTGGACCAATGGAAGAATCCGTCTGTACAGGAAAAAAAGGCATAAGAGACTTTTTACAGACTAAAAGAGTAAAATATATATCTATCAAGGAAATAAGGAAAATAGAACCGAATGAATCAATTTTTGTCAATCTCAATTCTCCTGAGGATGTTGATGCGCATTTACCGATGAAAGATAAAATACGATTCAAAAGAAAGGTTGAGAGGAGGGGAAAATGTTTGGTTTAGGAGCAACGGAACTGATTATCATCCTGGTAATCGTCATTGTCCTGTTTGGAGGATCAAGACTGCCCGAAATTGGCAGGGGCATAGGAGAAGCCATAAAGAATTTCAAGAAGTCAACATCCGATAACCCTGAAATTGATGTGACCCCCGAGAAAGAGAATAACAAGAAAAACGGAGACAATAAGGAAAACAAGTCATAAGTGGAATTGCAGAAGGCCTTTGCTGAAATCAACCTCAATGCCCTCTCGCACAACCTGACGGTTGTCCGGAAAAAAACAGGAAACATAAAAATCCTTGCTGTTGTTAAAGCCAATGCCTATGGGCACGGCGCTGCAGAAGTCTCTCATCACCTTGTCCGGAAAGGAATTTCACACCTCGGCGTAGCGTTTACGAACGAGGCCATTGCCCTCAGAGAATCGGGAATATCCTCCCCTGTACTCGTATTTTTCGACAGGGACAATATTGATGCGTGCTTTACATACAACCTTACTCCCACGGTCATAGATCTGAACACTGCCAGAAAATTCTCTGCCCGGGCCCGCAAACTCAACCGTCGGATACCCATACATATTAAAGTTGATACCGGTATGGGCCGGATCGGGTTTAACATCAGGACGGCCCCTGCCGATATTTCAACAATAGCATCATTAAAAAACATTAAACTTGAAGGTCTCATGAGCCACTTTTCTGACGCGGACCTTCAGGACAAGGATTTTGCCAATTCACAATTAAGAAACTTCCTCTCCCTTGCAGGGGAACTAAAGAAGAAAAATATCCATTTTCCCGTTCTTCATATGGCCAACAGCGCTGCGGTCTTAACCATGCCCGATGCCCATCTGACAATGGTAAGACCGGGTATCATGCTTTACGGGTACGGATGTTGTGAAAGCAGAAGCCTGAAACCGGTCATGAGTGTTAAAAGTAAAATCATTTTTCTGAAAAAAGTCCCTGCCGGGACGCCGATAAGTTACGGCAGGACATTCGTGACAGGGAAAAAAAGCACCATAGCAACTATCCCTGTAGGATATGCTGATGGATACGACCGGAAACTTTCAAATCAGGGGGAGGTTCTTATAAAGGGAAAACGCGCTCCGGTTGTGGGCAGGGTCTGCATGGATACCATCATGGTCGATGTCACCGATATTCCGGATGTCTCCTATAAAACAGAAGTTGTGCTCATCGGCCGTCAGGGGAAGGAACAGATCACTGCCGATGACATTGCGAATAAAACCGGGACAATACCCTATGAAGTACTCACGTCAATCGGGCAGAGAATAAAAAGGGTGTATACGTAAATACATCCACTCCTTTATTTCAGTTGCTGGACTGGCTGAAATCCTCTTTAAGTCCCTTTGTCAGGATTATTTTTGAACCCTTCTCCGTGTCTTCCCGGGTTATCGTATCGATGTAGTTCCTTATCTGTCCGATGGTATCATCGGTCAGGACCAGATCCCTCCGGGGAGTTACAATTTCAACTGAAAAAATATTGTTTTTTAACATGAAGGTTAACTGACAGCTTTCCCCGGCCACCCGTCCTTTTGCAAGAACACCGGAAAACAGTTCAACAAGAGATACCTGTAACTGGCCGATAGCGTCTTTAGGCAGACTGAAATGCCGGGCAATGTTCTCAAGAGATTTCACGGCAACCAGTTCAGCATCGGGAGCGTCGGGAATTGTTATGTCAAAGGCCGGTGGCTTTGCTATCATCAAATGTTTACGTTTATTCGCCATGAGGGAATCTTTGATCCTGTCGAGGGGCTCTTTTGCAGCCTCCCTGCGGTACAGCCCGTTAATGAGATCGATCAATACCTGATCATCGACAAATTCAAGGGCACTGAAACCGGTCTCTACCATTCCGCTCGTATGAAGGAGTTTCAGTATGGCGTCAATATTTTCCTGAGTGACAGAAAGCATCTCCTGAAGACCGGATACATCATCGGTACCTTTTTTACTTAATTCAAAGAGAAGGTGCAGTGACGGCCTTCTTAACTCAAATCGCTGGACATAAGACTTTAATATTGATGTCCAGTACGTATAGATCTTTCCCTTTGTTATTTCGTCAATGTATATCTCCCAGAAATTATCTTTTGTGAGGTTACTGGTCCTATGACGGGCTGCCTGAACAAAGCTCTTGATATTAAAAGGATTTCCGCCAAAGAGATTGATGTAATTCGTCAATTCGGCCTCAAAACCCAATGAGTATCTCTGGCAAAGTTCCTCGAACAGACCAAAGGCATAGTCCCTGTCCAGCCCCGGAAGGTCGATCACTTCAAGGTGTTCACCAAAAGATGTCTCCTCAAAGAACATCTTGTGAAGATCAGCCTGAAATCCGGCAAGAATATGAGGGGCATACTGATAATTGATAGTGTTCTCAAAACACATCCACAAATCTTTCGCATGGCCATCGGCATTTAATTCCGAAATCCTTCTTAATTTGTGAAAATCATCGATAAGTACAACTACAGCCCTGCCTGTCATCCGGTAACATTGAGAAGGAACGGATACCGTAAAAGCAAAGAGCTTTGTCCGGTCGTCCCTTTCCCTAAGATGAAAGTAATTATTAATGATGTCCACGGCCCAGGACGCTTCAGAAGTATTCGCGATCTCCCTGAGGTCTTCCAGAGAATACATCCCGCTGTTTATTAATGAGGGATCTTTTTTTATAAAAGCGAGGCTGTGCAGAATAAAGGTATAGAGATAATCCTGTGAAAATTTTTCCACAGAATCAAAGGCTGTATTCACCGTGTACAAAAAGGGGATTGTGGTGCTTTGACCGTTAAAGATCTCGCTGAAAAGATGCTTCAGGAGCTGCGTCTTTCCCATGCCTCTTTTACCGGACAGGACGATGCTGTTTGAATCGCCTGAACCGGCGAGCAGAGCAGTTTTCTTAAGAAGCCCCATCTCTCTGCTTCTTCCCAGAAAATGTTTTGCGGTAAATTCTTTTAAAGGCATATCAGGTAATTGAATGTGAAATTATCAGAGATAAACGACTCTGTTTCCCCCGCCCTTTTTGGCAAGATAAAGGGCCTGGTCAGTCTTTTCTATCAGCTCCATAATTGATGACGCATCATCAGGGAATGTCGCCAGACCCATGCTTATTGTCAGAGGCATCTCATTATGTGCACTCAATGCTTTGTCAACTTTCTCCTTCAGCCTGTTTGAAATCTGTATGGCGTCTACCTTCGGCGTCTGGGGAAATATGGATACAAACTCATCACCGCCAAATCGTGCAGCAATGTCGATTGTCCTGAGCGACTGCTCCATTATGGCTGCGAGATTCTTCAAAAGATTGTCCCCTGCTATATGGCCGAATGTATCATTGTACTCCTTGAACTTGTCCAGGTCAAGCATCATAAAACTGAAAGGATGCTTATATCTGTTGTAGCGGGTGATCTCCTCGGAGAGCCTCCTGTTAAGATATCGGCGGTTGTAAATACCGGTGAGATGGTCTGTTATGGAGAGTTTCTGCAGTTTCTCTGTCTCCTTATATAAAATGCTGCGCTCGATGGCAATCGCCACATTGCTTATGAAAGACTCGATCAGATGCAGGTCCTGTTCATTAAAAACATCGCCCTTGATTTTATCCGATAAATTAAGCACGCCCGCCAGTCTGTCCTCAATTTTTATGGGAACACTGACAAATGATTTGGTCCGGTAGCGGGGCCTGTTGACCTTTCTGATCCGGGGATCTTTTTCAATGTCCTCTACAAGGAGCGAACCACCATGCTCAAGTACCATGCCGGAAATGCCTTCATCTTTTTTAAACCTCATATTTTCCATGACCATGTCATCAACACTTCTTCTTGCCTCGACAACGAGTTCTGCAGTATCCTGGTCCATAAGCATGAGGGAACCCTGTTCAGCATTCGTTAGCTGCAGGGACTTGTCAAGCAGTGTATTTAACAGCCTGTCCTTGTCCAATATGGACAGGATCGAACTTGTCACATCCGCAAGATGGGACAGCTTTTCATTCGCCTTTTTATTTTTTCCGGCAGTAACGCGCAGGTTCTGATTTTCAAGATTCAGCTGCACATATTCCCTGAAAGCATTCAGGATCTTCATGTCCTCCCGCGCAAATTCCCTGTTAAAAATTCCCACTACCGCAGCTATTACATCCCCGACAAAGATAGGGAGAAAGTATGAAGGGCCGGTTTCCCCGAACTGCCCGTCAGCGAAAGCTTCATGTATGTCTTCAAAAAATATGGCTGCCTTTGTATCCTGTATTTTTTTGATGACAGGATTTTCCCTGTTCATGGTCATGTCCGCAATGGTTTCCTTGACTTTTCCTATACTATAGGTCGTCCTGTACAGGGATTCATCCTCACCCAGGACCATTAAGGCAGCTGATGTTTTCCCGAATACAAACTCAATAGTATCTACGATATATCTGTACATAAGCTGAGGATTCCTTGATAACGTTCCGAATGCCTGACTGTCAAAAAGCGATGTCACACGCAGAAGCTTTTCTTCCAGCTTATATTTCGCTTCAACACTGTTCATCTGCCGGTTTATTGACAGATGAATGTACTGTGAGATAGCGTTCATATTCTCTTTTTCAGGAAAAGACAACGGCTCTGAAACCGGCAGTTGAGGGTAATTATTGACCCTTACAATTTTAAGGAAATCGAGCAGGTCCTCGTACGAAGCAAATCCCCCCCTTCCAACGATAAATACCCTGTCGCCAAATCTCTCAACAGGAAAAGAAAAACATATCATCCCGGACTGACATTTAAAAATCGCGGGCTCATCTGATGCTGCAAGGGTAAGACAGGAATGGGGACAGTCGGGGCCCTCTCCCTGAAGAGACCTGATATATGTGCAGAGGGGTTGTTCATTCACGGTAAACAGCTGTGCACCGCCGGCACCATAGGCACTTAACTCAACATGTACCGTCTTTGAAAGCTCATTGAAATACTCAACCCATTTTTCTGATGACAGTATCTTCTCAAGCTCATCACTATAATCATCAGACCCTGAAGAATATGTATTATCGTTATCTTCAGACAGCATACCGTGCTCTCGTTCACATTTATTTAAGGTTATATTCGTTTTAAAGAGAGTTGACAGCCGAACCCTACCGTTTCCCTTGCAATAAAGCAGCCAGGGCATAACCCTTTGAATTTGTTATGTTTTATATATCATAAACAAAGGGTAATGTAAA
>JBFKMY010000167.1:0-5670 GCA_041629615.1 Thermodesulfovibrionia bacterium
AAATACCTTTTCTGGAGGGCAAGAAGCCGGGAGAAATTAGCTGAGGAATGTAAAAGGATGGAAGCGGAGCAGACGGCTGAAACTCATAACGATGTGTGCAATATGGAGAACAGAAATTTTTTTGATGGATTGCCTGCTGATGAAAGTTATTACGGATATCTCATTAAATTACGATCGAAATCCGGCAATTCTTCTGAAAGGATTGCCCTCTCAGTGCCTGAAAAACCGGAAGGAGAACAATACGAAAGAATCGAAGTGCTCTTGCAGCTTGGTTTGAGAGATGATGCAATCGCTGAGATCCTTGAATCGTTGAGGAACGTAAGGACGCGCAGCGAATTCTTTTATCTTGCTTTTATGGCCATGAAAATGGACCAGTATAAGAACGTAATTTCCTATGCAGAACCTAAAAAGGACAGGGAATTACTGCCCTATTCATATCCTCTGGGATACTGGAATACCGTGGAACCTGCGGCATTATCGAAAAATCTGGACGCTCATCTTGTGGCTGCACTCATACGGGAAGAAAGCCGTTTTGATCCCGCGGTGATTTCCTGGGCAGGGGCAGTCGGACTCATGCAGCTCATGCCTTCTACCGCGCACAGATTGAAGGATGAGATAGAGATATCCCTTGAACACAGCGCCCATTTGCAGGACCCGCAGAAAAATATTTTATTGGGAACACATTATTTATCGCAGCTGATGAATGAGTTTAAGGAATTGCCCCTTGCCATTGCGGCCTATAATGCAGGTGAAAATACCCTGAAAAAGTGGCTGGAGAGATTTAATAACGTTGATCTTGTTGAATTCATAGAAAATATCCCCTACAGTGAGACAAGAAGGTATGTTAAAAAAGTATTAAAGAGTTACTGGCAGTACAGGACGATCAATGGCCTGCCGATTCATGATGAGGGGACCGTATTCGGAGGGTAGGAAAAGGGACGGTAAGTAACGTTCCGGCGGGGTTTACTTTTCAGATTGATTTTGATAAGTTACATGCTGATGCAACAGGGCATGTTTAATTTTATTAAGGAGGGTTCATCTGTGGAAAACATACAGATGCTTGAAGAGAAAATAACAAAAGTTATTGATAAGCTTAAATCTCTGACTGATGAGAATTCAGCATTGGGCAAGAAAATTTCCGGACTGCAGGAAGAGCTGGACAGAAAAGATGAACAATTAAGGGCAGTTAAAGAGGAATTGAGAAACATCGACACCTTAAAGACTGACATGGACAGGTTGTACAGTGAACGCGAGACAGTAAAGTCCCAGGTAGAAAACCTGATCAAGGAACTTGAATCGGTAGAGATGTAATTGTAGTGATCTGCAGAGAAACAGTGGACCATGCAGAGATGAAGAACAACCGCAGGGTCGCAACGAAATTTGATAAAAAGAGGGTGTTTCACTTAAACTTTTGAAATGCAGACACGTTGTCTGCGTGTATGGACAAAATCTGCGGCTTATGGAGGTGGTGACCATGCGTTCCATTGAAGTGCAGATACTGGGGCAAAGTTATGCGATTAAAACTGAAGAGGACGAAGCGTATATAAAGTCCCTTGCCAGGTATGTTGATGACAAATTAAAGGAGATATATAGCATTGCCCCGAATATAAGTCAGACAAAGGCAACCGTTATGGCGGCATTTGGCATTGCTGATGAGCTCTTCAAACTCAGACTGGAGCAGGAAGATCTGGACAGAATGATCGAGGAAAAGGCAAAGATTCTCTCGGGGCTGCTCGACTAATAATGAGAAACAGGACATAAATAACCACGAAATATGATCTGTTTCATTTCTCATTCCTCAGTTGCTGTTTCATGTTCCCCATCTGACAATCCGGAAAGGTAATACGTGGACGAGACAAACGAACTCATTCAGGAACGGATAAAAAAACTTAACCGGCTGAAAGACTCCGGAGTTGAACCTTACGGGGCGCCTTTTGCCGTTAAGGACAGGGCATCGGACATTGTCAACCGTTTTGGAGAACTGAGCAAGGAAGAGCTTGAGGCGAGAAGCGAAAAATGCACTATTGCAGGCCGCATCATTTCTTTCCGGAATTTCGGCAAAACAGCCTTTTCCCATGTCCAGGACGCCACCGGAAAGATCCAGGTGTATTTCCGCAAGGATATAATTCAAAGCAATAAAGACTTTTTCAAGAACCTTGATATCGGAGATATCGTTGGCGTAAAAGGGCCGCTGTTCAGGACAAAAACGGGTGAATTGACGATACAGGGCGATGAATGTACGCTGCTCTGTAAATCACTGCGACCGCTCCCGGAGAAATGGCACGGGTTAAAAGATATTGAAACACGCTGCAGACAGCGCTATGTAGACCTTATTGTCAACCCCCATATCAAGGACCTTTTTACGAAACGAAGTAAACTGATCCAGTCGGTCAGGAAATTCTTTGACGACAGGGGATTTCTGGAAGTGGAAACACCGATGATGCATCAGATTCCCGGGGGAGCAACAGCCCGCCCCTTTAAAACCCATCACAATGCCCTGGGGATTGATCTCTATCTGAGAATTGCTCCTGAACTT
Source organism: Thermodesulfovibrionia bacterium (assembly GCA_041629615.1). Taxonomy (GTDB): domain Bacteria; phylum Nitrospirota; class Thermodesulfovibrionia; order UBA6902; family UBA6902; genus JBFKMY01. The sequence goes on from JBFKMY010000167.1 coordinate 2,537, forward strand.
TACCTCAAGAAGCTCCTTGTAGGAGGGTATGAGAAGGTCTATGAAATTAATAAGAATTTCAGAAACGAAGGCATATCGGCAAAACATAACCCCGAGTTTACCATGCTTGAATTTTATGTGTCCTATCAGGATTACCGTTACCTGATGGGGTTTACCGAGGAGCTTATCCCCTATCTGTGCAAAGAGATAAACGGCGATCTGCGAGTGCCCTTTGGCGAGAATTCCGACGGTGATGCCGGCGACATTATTGATCTCACTCCTCCCTGGCCCCGCCTTAGTATGGCTGATGCCATGGAGCAGCAGGGGGTCGATCCTGCTGTTTTTCAGAGTGAGGAAAAGGCCAAAGAGTTTGCAGCCAGGAAAAATATAGATACTGATAAGAAGGCAACCCATGGAAAGGTACTGGATGAAATATTCTCAAAAAAGGTTGAACCCACACTCATCCAGCCGACCTTTATCACTGATTATCCCGTAGAGCTGTCACCTCTTGCCAGGAGAAAAAAGGATGCTGCCGGTCTTGTCGAGAGATTTGAGCTGTTTATAGGCGGGAGGGAAGTTGCAAACGCCTTTTCAGAATTGAACGACCCCGTTGACCAGAAGGAGAGATTGCTTGAGCAGGTGGCGGCGCGGAACAGGGGAGATGAGGAGGCCAGTTTTATGGATGAAGACTTTGTGAGGGCCCTTGAATACGGCATGCCGCCGGCTGCGGGAGAAGGCATAGGCATTGACCGGCTGTTTATGCTTTTGACAAATACTCACTCCATAAGGGATGTTATCCTGTTTCCTCACCTGCGACCGGAACAAATAAAATAGCTGCGGGATGCGGTCCTGTGGCTGACAGCAGAAAACGCTAAAATTATGAATGTACCATACCAGCTTTTCATTGCGCTCCGTTATTTCAAATCAAAAAAGAAACACAGCGGAATATCCGTGAACACATTCATTTCCATTGCGGGCGTGGCCCTTGGTGTCATGACGCTCATAACAGTACTCTCAGTGATGAGCGGCTTTCATGAGGACCTTCAGGCGAAGATTCTCGGGGTAAACGCGCACATTGTGACATTGAGTTATGAAGGCAGAATGGGAGATCATGAAGCGATAAGGGAAAAAATCGCCAGGGTTGAAGGCGTACTTGATGCTGCCCCTTTTGTGTATGGTCAGGTCATGCTCAGGTCGGGCAGCAGGGCCCAGGGGATCATTGTGAGGGGGGTTGATCCGGTGGCAGGCACGGATACAACGGAAATCCTCCAGCACCTGAAGGCAGGGAGCGTCAAAGACCTGCGCGTAGCAGGGGGAGGACAGGGAATACTGGTGGGCCGGGAATTGTTGAGAAATCTCGGGATATTTGTCGGGGATGACATTGAAATGATATCCCCGCTCGGTGAAATGGGCCCGCTCGGCATGATCCCTAAAATGAAGAAATTTAAAGTCGTCGGGTATTTTGAGGCCGGGATGTTTGAGTATGACTCAAGTCTCGCCTTCATAGATATCAAAGAAGCACAGAACTTTTTTGAATATAACGGCGATGTCACCGGTATTGAAGTCAGGATAGCCGATCTCTACCGCGCGCGTGAAGTGTCCAATGATATCGAGCGTGTGCTCGATCCGCCCTATTACACGAAGGACTGGATGCAGATGAACAGGAACCTTTTCTCTGCCCTCAAGCTTGAAAAGATAGTCATGTTTATAATTCTCACCCTCATAATACTTGTAGCTTCCTTTAATATCATCAGCAATCTCATCATGATCGTCATTGAAAAGGGCAGAGAGATAGCGATCATGAAAACCATGGGGGCCACGAGGAGGGGAATCATGACGGTTTTCATGTGTCACGGACTCATCATCGGCATTACCGGCACGGTCATTGGAATAGGAGGCGGATACGGGCTGTGCCATCTCCTGAGGACGTACAGGTTTATACACCTCCCTGCCGATGTATACTATCTCAGTTATCTGCCCGTTAAGTTGAGCCTGTTTGATTTCACCGTTGTACCGGTTGCAGCGATTCTCATTACATTTCTGGCCACGCTGTACCCGTCGTGGCAGGCGGCAAAACTGGATCCTGTTGAACCGTTGCGCTATGAATAGGTATCTTTAAATAGGAACAATTGATAATGACCATAATGGACATGACCCTATGTTTAAATTTATATTCAAGTCTGTAGTGATCACCATATTTCTGATTTTTCTCTCTGTAAGTCTGGCCATATGGAAAGGCGGGGAGCCCTTTCGCTACTTCGGAGAAGGCGTCATTGTTGTGGGTGAATCAATTATGAAATTCGGAGAATTTGTTGACGACTTCATTGCAGGGGGAAGGGCAATGCGCAAGTCCTATGATAAGCTCAAAGGTGTTATTGATACCGAAAAAGAGAGCGAGAGGACCGGAAACGATAAAGAGTAATGGAACCATTTATATGTGTAAAGAACCTCAATAAATATTATTCCATACCGGGAAGAAATCTTCATATATTGAGAGACATCTCCTTTGCTGTTCAAAAAGGAGAAATGGCTGCGTTAATGGGGCCTTCCGGGGTCGGCAAAAGCACACTGCTGCACATACTCGGAACACTGGATAAACCGACGTCAGGAAATGTCCTGTATGAGGGTGCTGATGTGTTTGAACTGAGCAGTGACGAGCGTGCGAAATTCCGGAGTAAGTCCGTTGGATTTGTTTTTCAGTTTCATCATCTCATGCCGGAATTCAATACCATTGAAAATGTCATTATGCCGGCCCTCATAGCAGGGGCGGGCTTTCAGGAGGCTGCCGGAAAAGCGGGGAAGTTATTGGCTGATGTCGGGCTATCGGACAGACTGTATCACAGGCCGGGCGAGCTTTCGGGCGGCGAACAGCAAAGGGTTGCCGTGGCAAGGGCCCTTATGCTCGATCCAAAGGTTGTTCTTGCCGATGAGCCTACGGGGAACCTTGATACCCGCACAGGTGATGAACTCTTTGGTCTCATGAGGGAATTAAACAGTACAGGAATTTCTTTTATCATAGTGACCCACAACGAAGCCCTCGGGTCCCGATGCGGAAGAACGATCAGAATGAAAGATGGAATGATAGTATGAATTGAGCAATGAACCATCTGTCCGACGATACCTTTGAGCTTTTCCTTTCACAAACCCTGCACCGT
>JBFKMY010000168.1:0-5546 GCA_041629615.1 Thermodesulfovibrionia bacterium
CCTTTTCCGGATTGCTTATCAGGGGAAGCAGAGGGGTTTATGAATATCCTGGGAGTTACATCCCATCGTATGTCTTTGATAATTAACGGGCTGTTTGTAAGTTCATTGATGCTGAGCAGTTTCATGGGAACTATTATAATAAAAAAAAATATATTTTGTTTATAATGAAAATCAAAAAAGGAGATGCGCCCATGAGCTGCCTGTTCTGTAAAATAATCGAAAAAGAAATACCCTCAAAGATCGTGTATGAGGATGAAAGCGTTGTTGCCTTTGAAGATGTAAACCCTCAGGCTCCCCTCCATGTTCTCGTGATCCCCAGAAAACATATATCAACCTCTCTTGATATCGGCAATGACGATAATGAACTCATCGGAGATATGTTTCAGGCGGCAAATAAAATTGCAAGGGACAACGGTGTTGCTGACAGAGGTTTCCGGCTCGTAATGAACTGCAACAGGGAAGCGGGCCAGACCGTCTTCCATATCCACCTGCACCTGCTCGCAGGCAGGGCAATGCACTGGCCGCCGGGATAAAGAGAGTTGAGAGTTTGGAGTTATGTAGGGGCGAAGCACTGCTTCGCCCTCACTGATTTAATGATGACAAATACATCTCACAAAAAAATCCTCCTGGACATATACAATAGTCTCTACAGCCATTTCGGCCCCCAGCACTGGTGGCCCGGGGACACTCCCTTTGAAGTAGCCGTCGGGGCAATCCTCACACAAAACACAAACTGGGACAATGTTGAGAAGGCAATAGGAAATTTGAAGAAAGACAGGTCCCTCAATGCAGCATCCATGCAGAGCATGTCCGATGACAGGCTTGCCTCATTAATCAAACCTGCCGGGTATTTCAATGTCAAAGCCAGAAGACTGAAACATTTCCTCAACTTTATTTCAACCCATTACAAGGGCAGCATGAAGATGATGAAGAAGGAGAACATTCACGCCCTGAGGGAACGCCTCCTGGCTGTCAACGGCATTGGTCCCGAAACTGCGGACTCGATCCTTTTATACGCGCTTGAAAAACCTGTCTTTGTCATTGATGCCTACACAAGCAGGATCTTACGGAGACATGAGATCATTTCAGATAAAACAACCTACCGGGAACTGCAGGAGCTGTTTCACGACAGCCTTCCTTCAGATGTTGATTTATACAACGAATATCATGCCCTCTTTGTCATGCTCGGAAAACATTACTGTAAACCTGAACCCAGATGCAGGGAATGCCCTTTAGAAAACGTGCAGCGGTCATCGGGACGGCGAAAGTGACGGGACAAAATCCATCGCCCTCAAAAGGGACTGTCTTTGTCGCTCCTTCAGGCGCTAAACGGAGGAAGGATCCGGTCTTTAAGGAAATTATTTCTCAATGCCCTGAAAATAATTATTCTTCCGTTATATATATCGGCCCCAATAATTATGTTATATCGGCAGCAAGAAACGAGTTCCATATATTTCAAAACAGAACAACCGGGAAATCCGCTTATAGCCCCTTCCGGGGCATAACTCTCAATACGCTTGCCCTGGATCTTCATGAAAAGTTCGGTGACAAAAATGTTATCTCCGATCATGTCAGGACACTTGTCCTGTGTGAGATTCTCAAAGATAAAAGCCTGGGCCATGCACGGATACTCTCTGATTTTGCCAGGAAAATCAGGCATTATATGCCGGGCAGAGACATCTCCGGATTACAGACAGATATACGGAACATGATATTTGAAGAAAAGACTGCGGAAAGGGCAGTCTGGTCTTTGGACATTGTCCGCTTATATGAAGAGGAATTGGAAGAAAAACACCTGCTCGATCAGGAAGGTCTGCTGAAGGAATGTATTTCACTCTTAAAGACCGCCGGTCACCGGACATCAGGAGGTGAACAGCGGACAAGGGAGAACGCCCGACATTCCATGTTCAGTGGTTTTACCCTTGTAATCGACGGCTTCTATGATCCAACCCCTCTTGAACTCGAAGTCCTGGGGACACTGATCGACACTGTGGAAAAGGTCTTTGTGATAGCAGAAGAACATTCCGGCATTATTCACTACCTGCAATCGCATAAAAAAGTACTGACGGTGAAAATGCTTGCCCGTGGTGAACGGAGGGAAAAAGCGGGATATATTTCCTGTCCTTCCATTGAAGAGGAAGTGGAGTGGATTGCCAAAAATATCGGAAAATGTATTGTTGAAGGCATTAAGCCCTGGGAGATAACCGTCTGTTTTCCCAGTCTGTCAAAATACCTCCCTTTGCTCAGAAGGGTCCTTCCCAAATACGGCATCCCGCTCAGTATAGGGGAATGCAGTTTATCTGCCACCCCTCCTTTTATCGCCCTGGAGGAAATGATCGCCTGTATCGAAGGGGACTATTCCAGGACCGATTTTCTTGCTTTCCTCACGTCCCCCTATTTCCCGGCAATCCCTGCACCCGTCAAAGAAAAGGCCGTCAGCTATGCATACAGCGCAGGGGTGGTCAAGGGCATCAACTCATGGTTGTCGATTAAACAAATCCTTTTGAATGCCCCCCGGAGTGATGTCTCTGGCAAAGAGCTGTCAATGCTCCATGAATTTCAGGACGGGATAAAGCTGATAATTGATACTTTTGAAGCCATCAAAGGGAAGCAGGATCGGGCCTCATTTATCGACGCCTTTGAGTCTGCCCTCGATCATTTTGGATTCTTTGCCTTTCTTGCAGCTGCTGAATCAGATATGCATGGAGATGGAACATTAAACACGATAAACAGCCAGTTTGCTCAGTTCAGATATTTTTCCGGGCTTTATGCATCCGGCGGGCAGCACATCAATCCCCCGGTATTTTACCTGAAGCACCTTCTCTCGGACATAAAAGGTTCGGAAGAGAACAGGGACGGAGTAAAGATCATGCCATTTGAACTGGCTGCGGGGGCGGAAACAAAGGTGTTATTTTTCGGAGGCATGCAGGAAGGTGACTTCCCGTCCAGACCCGGTATAGATCCCCTTTTGCCTGAGAGTGTTAAAAAAGAACTTGGCATGCCGCACCTGGAATATTACATGAAAAGACAGAAGCGTTACTTTATGAGGCTTCTTAACATTTCCCTGGGTGATCCGTATTTTTCCTGTCATCAAGCTGAAGGCGACAAGGTATTCCTTCCGTCGCCCTTTCTGGACTGGGAACAGAAAATGCCGCTGCAGGAACTGAATATATTCTCTGAGGAGGAATGCCTTATCAGGGAAGGGGCTGCCAGGCGTTCTCCGCAGGCACAGGGAATCTTCCATGGCAGTGAAACGTTCCAACGCAAAAAGACCCCCGCGTCCTTCATCAGGGGAACGGGCGTCATGTCCCGGGAGTTTTTGAGCGTAACGGACATTGATTACTACCGGAAATGTCCTCTCCGGTTCTACATTGAAAAAGTACTGGGATTTGAAATAATTATCCCCCCGCGGTTTGAAGTTGAAGCCAGGCTTTGGGGGAGCCTTGCACACAAAACCATGGAGCATTTATTTCAGGACGGTGACATACCCTTAGAGGCCTTTGAGCAAAAACTGCTGGAGGGACTCGGGAAAAGCCTGAAGCAGTTTCCCATAGGAGATTTCTGGGCAGGCGTGGCAAGGGAAATATTTCAGAAACTCCTGCCAGCGCTGAAAGAGCAGGAAAGTGCTTTAAGGAGGCAGGGCTATCTCCCCTGTAAAGTGGAAGAGAAAATAACAGCTGAAGTCGGCAGCCTCAAACTGAAAGGGAAAGTTGACAGGGCTGATGTGAAGACAAAGGACAAAAGGCATAAGCCGGATGTTGATAGGCAGTACAGCACGGTGGTCCTGCTTGACTATAAGACAGGCACTATAGACAGGGACAGCCTGCAGCTGCCGCTGTATGCTGCAATGTGGGAGAAAAAATTCGATGCAGCAGTTGAAAAACTGGGCCACTATTCACTAAAGGATGGGCGTGTGATCTGGTCTCCGGGGAAAATAACAATGAATGAATATATACAAAACGCACTCCACAGCGCAGAAGAGCTTGTTACACAGATGAGAAAGGGGATCTTTTCTCCTGCTCCGTTCAGGGCCGATGAATGCAGGTACTGTTATCACAGTCCGTTATGTGCTAAATAAAGCTTCAGCCGCCTGAACGCCTCAAAAGTGCAAGCGGTGGCAACGGTTTAAATGATTTTTATATGGAAAACTATCTCGATACAGGAAAAAGCATAATCATTTCCGCGCCTGCAGGTTCAGGCAAGACTGAAAAGCTCGCGAGGCGGTATATATCCCTGCTGCAGAGCGGCGTTGATGTCGAGAGGGTCCTGGCCATTACCTTTACCGACAAGGCCGCTGCCGAGATGAAACAGAGGATATTGAGGATTCTGAAAGAAGAAGACAGTGCGCTCTCGATAAAATTAATGGATAAAATGCCTTTGATGAGGGTAACAACGATTCACGCCTTTTGCGGGACACTCATCAGACGGTTTTCTTTTGAGGCTGCGGTCGATCCGAATTACCAAATTGACGACGCCGTAGAATCCAGTATGATATGGGAGGAAATCCTGCATAAAATACTGATGGATGCGGGCAGGGGAGAAAGCGGGCATGAACTGTTTTTTCAGACCCTTGCGGAAAAAGGGTTCAGAGGACTTGACTGGCTCAGGACCACCGTCAACTATCTTCATCAGAAAAACCCCTTTTCTCTGGAAGCATCGGCATACCCGTATAATCCCCGGAATGTCAGCGGCATCATGGAAGAACTCAGGTCCTGGCAGGGGGTGGGGGATATTATTGAGCACTATGAAAGTTTTATTGAAAGAGATGATTTTGAGGGAACTGCCGCGATAGAAAAGTACTTTCTGACAGCAGGGAAAGAACCCCGCAGACGTGCAGTCCCGGCCCTGAAGAATATCACCGGTTATCACGAGTGGGCAGTAAGAATGCATGTACTCTGGAAAGACAGAAAGATCCGGCAGCATGTAAAGCGGACTGAGAGGATCAGGGAAATTTACAGGATGTGCCTCGACGGATATAGCGAGATAAAGAGGGGCAGAGGGGCCCTCGATTTCAGCGACCTTGAGTACCTCGCGTACAGGATGCTTACCGATGATCCTGAATGGGCAAATATACTGTATGCCTTTGATGAAAAAACAGACCATATCCTCGTTGATGAATTTCAGGACACGAACACGTTTCAGTGGCAGATAATCGACAAACTTTCGGAAGAATGGCGCTCAGGCATGGGTTCAAAAAGAGAAGGGGGCACCAGGCCCACTGTCTTTTTTGTGGGTGATGAAAAGCAGTCCATATATTACTTCAGGGGAGCCAATGTAGAGATATTCAGCAGGGCAAAGGAGAAGCTCCAGGAATGGCTCGGAGAGGAATTCTGCTACGAAGAAGTGAAGGACAATTACCGAAGCCTGCCGGCAATTATTGAGTTTACCAATTGCGTGTTCTCAAAGATTATGGAAACCGGGGAGAAGCCCTTCCCATGGAAAACACATTACACGCCATTCAGGGCTTACAGGAAGGAGGGGCCGCAGCAGGGACGTGTAGAACTCATCCTCACCGATAATGAAGAGGACAGTACGGTAAATGCAAA
>JBFKMY010000169.1:0-5518 GCA_041629615.1 Thermodesulfovibrionia bacterium
ACATCCATTCCCATCGACATGACGGCCGCGAGCTCATTCACGGCACTGATCCCGCAGTCAGCGGTTACGACCAGGTCCGCCTTCCACTCCCCGGCCTTATGTATGCCCCTGCTGCTTATCCCGTATCCCTCGGTGAGCCTGTTGGGGATATGACAGGCTGTTTTCAGTCCTAACCTGCTGAGAGCAGAGATGAGAAGTGCCGTTGCGGTCAGGCCGTCAGCATCATAATCACCAAGAATAAACACCCTTTCATTTCTTTCAATTGCCTGCTTCAGCCGGTCAACGGCTTTCTTCATGTCAGGCATCAGAAAGGGATCACAGATATTTTCCAGTGAGGGAGAGAAAAAGTCCCTGATCGACTCTACATCCTTCAGGCCGCGGTTTATCAGGACCTGGGCAAATACGGGAGATATGGAAACAGTGTTTGCAAGATACTGAACGAAATCCTGATTGGTCCTGCTTACAATCCAGTTACGATTCATGGGAATCATTTAATGTAAAACGAAAACAGCCCCTGTATGATGAAGGAAGGCTGCTGCGGGCGATTTTTCGTATTACCGGAATTCCTGCTGCTATTTTTATTTTTTACTTCTTCCTGAATATCTTGCCCTCACTCATCAAAAGCACAATGGGGCTTGCCACAAACATGGAGGAGTACGTGCCGATGATTATTCCGCACATAATGGCAAAGGCAAAATCATGAATCACCTCTCCCCCCAGCAAATACAGGGCAAAGGTTGCAAAAAATGTCGTCAGGGAAGTAATAACGGTCCTCGAGAGCACCTCATTAATACTGGCGTTAACAATATCAATCGTTGATTTTTTGTATTTTGTTCTGAGGTTCTCCCTGATTCTGTCAAAGACGACCACCGTATCCGTCAGAGAATACCCTGCAATCATGAGAAGTGCACTGACAAGAATGAGATTTATCTCTTTGCCCATTATATAGAAAACACTGAGCACGGCAAGGACATCGTGAAATGTAGCAATGGTTGCACCCACACTGAACCTGAACTGAAATCGTACGGTAATATAAATGAGTATTCCAATGATGGCAGCTATGACGGCCCAGAACGCGTCATTCCTCAACCGTGCCCCCACTTTCGGGCCTATCTCCGTTGTCGAGTCAATGACCAGATTGCTTTCGGAAAATCTGTCAGAGAGAACGGAAATGATTTTTTTGGAAAGGTTCCCGAGGGTCTGTTCCCCCTTTTTTATTCTGATGAGAACCTTGTTTTCCGTCGGCAGGTCCTGGAGATCATAATCGGCAATTCCCCCTTCTGTAAGCGCATTCCGAACATCCTCAAGCGGGACGCTCTCGTTAAATTTGATTTGAACGGCCGTGCCGCCGGCGAAATCAATGCCGAGATTTGCCGTTCCGCGAGAAATCTGGAAAACGGCGAACAGACCGATTAATAACACTGTCCCCGAGAAGATAAGGGCAATGTTTCTTTTTCCCATAAAATCAATTTTTGTATTCTTTAATATTTCTATCATATGCTCAGCTTTTTCATCTCCCCTTTTGAACTCATCAGATCAAATACTGTTTTCGTGCCGATCAGCGCGGTAAAGAGATTAATAAAAACACCCCATCCCAGCGTTACGGCAAAACCCTTAATCGGGCCCGTACCGAACTGAAAGAGCACGACGGCGGTAATAAGCGTTGTTACGTGCGAGTCAAATATGGTCCAGAAGGCCTTGTCATATCCCGAGTCAATGGCTGCCCTGGGTGTTTTTCCAAGCCTCAGTTCCTCCCGGATCCGTTCAAACATCAGGACATTACTGTCAACGGCCATCCCGATGGCGAGGATTATCCCTGCTATACCGGGCAGCGTAAGCGGTGCATTAAAAGCAGAGAGGATGCCGATAAGAAAGACAATATTCAGGAAGAGTGCAAAATCGGCAATCACACCGGCCATCCTGTAATAGGCGATCATGAATACAATTACCAGTATTGAGCCGATTATCCCTGCCCTGACCCCGGCATTAATCGAGTCTGTGCCGAGCGAAGGACCAACGGTCACATTCTGAAGCATTGTCAGGGGAGCGGGAAGGGACCCCGACCTCAGGACAATTGCCAGGTCCTTGGCCTCCTGCATGGTAAAGGAGCCCGATATCTGTGCATTGCCCCCGGCGATTTTTTCCTGTATTACCGGAGCAGAATAGACATTGTCATCAAGGATTATTGCGAGCCGTTTCTTGACATTATTAGCGGTAATCTGTTCAAAGAGTTTTGCTCCCGTTGTATCAAATGAAAGTGACACATAGGGTTCGTTATATCGCTGATCAATGTTGACCCGCGCCTCTGTAAGAAACTCTCCTGTCATGAGTGACTGCTTCTTCATCAGGTACACCAGCTTTGTCTCAACGCCCGTTTCCCTGTTTACTACCCTGCCGAACAGTATTTCATCACCTTCAGGGACCTGATCAGCATACTGTTTCAGGATCTCTTCTTCTTCAGAAGGTAAAATCGTGCCCGGAAGCTGGGCAGCGACCGGTGATTCATCATCAAGCAGCTTGAATTCAAGGATCGCTGTCTTCCCCACCAGATCAATCGCGCGCTTTGTGTCTTTAACCCCGGGCAGCTGGATCACTATCTCATTTGCAGCCTGTCTGTGGATTGTCGGTTCGGCAACGCCAAACTGGTCCACCCTGTTCCTGATCGTCTCAAGTGCCTGGTCCACGGAAAATTCCTTTATGCTGTCAATCTCACTGTCTTCAATGGTGAAAAGAAGTTTGCCCTCCGGCCGGGAACGCAGCGACAGGTTGGGAAATTCTTTTGTAACGGTATCAACGATCCCCGTGTCCTCAGACGTTACAGCAATATCAGCATTCTGTTTGTCTGCCTTTGCCTCTATTTTTTTCTCTTTAAAAATATTGTTCAGGCTCGATGCAATCCGCTCGAGAGTTACATCCACTGCCTTATCGCCGTCAACTTCATACACAAGATGCACTCCTCCCTGCAGATCAAGCCCCAGTACGATGCCGTATTTCTGGAGCCATTCGGGTAATGAGTCCCTGAGAGGTGTTGAAGGAAGGTAAAAGAGTATTGAGAGAACTGTTGCGGCTGCAATAAGTGTTATCCGCCAGAGAAAGTTCTTTTTCACGAAGAAGTTACTCCTTTGCCCTCAAACTGGCAATATAGCCGCGGTTGACCTTAATCCTGACATCGTCTTTTATCCCGACTTTCAGGGTAACCACATCGGCATCTATATCTTCTATTAATCCATAGATCCCGCCGTTGGTCATGATTTTATCGCCCTTTTTGAGGTTCTCCAGCATCTGTTTATGCTCCTTTGCCTTCTTGGACTGCGGCCGTATAAGAAGAAAATAGAAAATCACAAAGATCAGGATCAAGGGAAGGAATGACTGCAGCATTGCTCCCGGTCCCTGGGCACCTCCGCCGGTGCCTCCGGGCTGGCCGGCCATGGCAAACACACTGTCCCTGGACCCGGCAAGGAGAAAGAGGGCAGAGAGGAAGACTTTCTTTAATGCTGAACTACCGTTATATTTCATGATGCGCAAAACATCGATCTTATTTTTTTGCCTGTTTTCCATTATCTCGCCTCCAGGTCAATAAGTTAGTAATTAAAACCCTGTTACTATAACTTTTCAGCCTTTTATTAATCAAGGGCGGTGCACATGTCAGACATCCCCTGCATCCGCCCCTTCCTCTTTCTCAAAGTCCTTTAAAACCTTTTTAATTTCATTGTCCGTTTTTTTCAGTTTCTCCTTGCAGAATTTGATCAGATAGGACGCCCTCTTCACTTTTTCCGTCAATACATCAACATCAACGGTCTCATTTTCAATTTCTTCCACAATAGATTCGATTTCTTCGATTGCGTCTTTATACTTTGGAATATCATTCATAATTCCCTCCGGATTTCTCAGGATGCATTATTAATGCATGTGCCAACGAAAGCTGCTGCCCCATTCGTCCCTGTTATTTTTACCTTCCCTTTATCTTCTTTTCCACTTTACTTATCAGTTCACCCTTATGTAAAACCGTCCTCACACTGTCAGCTATCTTTACCCGGGATTCAGATTTAACGGCCCTGCCGTTGGCATAGGTTATGCTGTACCCCCTCTTCAGGACATTTGCGGGATTGAGGTGATTGATGTTGCTTTCCCTCCCCCTGAGTGTTTTCCCCTCGTTCTGCAAGAGCCTTAAGGCATAGTGTAATGCCTTAACAAAGGCAGTTAAGCGATAGGAATTATTCATCAATTCACTGCCGGTCACTGTCTCAAGCCTTCTTGATAATGATGAGAGATGCTCTTTCATGTCTGCTGTTAATCCCCGCGTCCCGTGAATGAGGGCATGAGCGGATGCATCAATCCTGTCTTCAAAATCCCTGACCCTCGTAATAATCATGTCCGCAACTGCCGTCGGCGTCTTTGCCCTCATGTGTGCCACCTCATCAACGACCGTGACGTCCCTCTGGTGTCCTATCCCTGATATGAGCGGCAGAGGAAACAGGGCAATTGCCCTTCCTATCGCATAGCTGTCAAAACAGTGCAGGTCAATCAGCCCTCCCCCTCCCCTGACGATCACCACAACATCCAGGGAGTCTGCATCACCGGCACATTGACCGAGCGCCGCCACAATCGAGGCCTCCGCCCTGTCCCCCTGCATGACGGATTCATACAGTCTTGTCGAAAATGCGTACCCATATGCATTATGTGTCAGATGGGTCATCAGATCTTCATACCCCGCAGCTGTTGAAGATGAAATAATCCCGATCCTTTGAGGAACTATGGGGAATTCCCGCTCCCTGTTTTTATATATGAGTTCTTCCCGGGTAAGCCGTTCCAGAATTTCCTTCCGCTTAACGGCAAGTTCACCGACGGTGTACGACGGGTCTATGTTATTTATGGTCAGTTTCAGCCCGTAACGTTCATGAAAGCTCACCGTCGCCTGAAAGAGTATCCTGATCCCTTTGGAAAGTTTTGCGCCCGTTGCTTCCTCAAAGACCGGTGCAATGGCCCTGTACCTGCCGGCCCAGATAACAGCCCTGATCTCAGCCCTGATCGTTTCATCATCCTTGTCGACCAGGGTCAGGTAGCAGTGATTTTTCACATCACAGGAAGCAATCTCTGCGGTGACAAGAAACGTTTCCGGAAAAGAAGTTTCAAGAGCAGACCTGATGAGCTGGTTTAATTCGTATAACGTTACTATTTCAGCCATTTACTGTTCCTCCGGTCCGGCTTTGTTTAAGCAGACACATCCATATAATACCCGCCTTTCATACAGGGGGGCAAGGGATGCCTTAAGAGATGAGAAAGGCAGCCACGAGGGGGGTGGCTGCCTTTAGAGGTGATGTATGGGGAGAGTGTACTCTTTTGTGAGTACTACCACCTCATGCTTATTACATCGCAAAATAGTGAAGAAATTATGAAGCAGGGGCGAACTGCCGTTCGCCCCTACGGCTGCATGATGTATTTCCGGCTGATTTCACCAGCGTTTCACTTTAAATCCTGCATAAAATACAAGGGAGGACATTGCGAGAAGGAGGGCTGC
>JBFKMY010000170.1:0-5486 GCA_041629615.1 Thermodesulfovibrionia bacterium
AAGTCCATTATCGGTATCATCCTTTTAGGCCTTGTTGACATTATTGTTCCCATCCCGATCCTCGGAATCATCCTCATATACATAATATTTGAGAGACCGGTGTGGTTCCGTGACGCGGTGAGGGAAATATATAATGAAAGATAGACAGAGTTGCCTTTCGCATTATTACACTTTCAGTAAATCAGGGTTGGTATGAGGGATGAATATGGCCCCCATGAATTCCTTCATAAACTCAGGGTCATCATGCATGTGTTTATAGGTAATCCTGTCCGTTAGCGCATCTTCCCGCGTCAGCAGGCTGCTGTCTTTCAGGAGCATCTGAGCTCCCTTCAGGGACGCGTTGCCCATGGGGACAATCCTTTCAGCGGGCCACGCGGGAAGCATTCCAAGACCGGCCGCCTTCTTACTATCAATCCCGTTTCCGAGTGCCCCGGCAACATACACCTTACGGACATCACTGAACAGCAGGCCGACCGAGCGGAGCAATACGAGCAGGAGCGTAAACATTGCAGCCTTTGAACTCAGAAAATTATCTATCTCAGTCTGTTTTATAACAAGTCCGGGACCGCAGGCCAGCGTATATGACCGTCCGCCATGGACTCCCTCCACTCCCCTGTGTGCAGGATTCAAAACACCATCATTGCCGATGATGCCTGTCCGGTACATTTCATACACGAGGCTTACCATTCCTGATCCGCAGATGCCTTCCGGGTGGGCATTGTCAAAAGTCGTGCACGTTGTCTTTCCGTCCTGCATATCAACATCGTAGATTATGCCCTTCTCCGCCCTCTTCCCTATTCCAGCTATGCCCTCCTCAAGCGCGGGACCCGCTGCACCTGCACCCACCAGCAGCCAGTCCCGGTTGCCGATGACAATCTCGGCATTCGTCCCGACGTCGATTAAAACAGCGGGCTCTTCCGCGTCGCTAATCCCTGAAGCAAGGATTCCTGACACAATGTCTCCTCCGACATAGCTTCCTGCATTGGAAAATACGTACACGAGCGCTTCGGGGTGTATGTTGAGATGCAGTTCAGATGCATTGAAAAATCCCGGTTTTCGAACAACTGGGACAAAGGGGGCAACGGGGATCCTGCTGACATCGAGGCCAAGAAAAAAATGGCTCATCACCGTATTGCCGGCGACAACCAGGGCGTGGATATAGTTTCCATCAATTCCCGCACTATTACACAATCTTTCTATTGCAGTATTGACCCCGTCAAGGAGACACCGGGTCAGCTCTTTTGCCTTACCCAGCATCGCATGGTGCATGCGGGTGAGAATATCGCTTCCATAGATTATCTGTGGATTTTCTATTTTTATATCGGAGACAACGCGTTGTAATACATTGTTATACAGTGAGGCAACAAGGTTTGTCGTCCCCAGGTCAAGTGCAATGGAGAAGGAGAAATCCGACGATGCATCGATCAATGTATACCCATGCATTGTTCTTCCGACGATACATGAAAGCTCACTTTCTCTATGCAGCGGGATCTTTCGCAGCACAGAGAGAGGCATTTCCAGAGGTTCCATACCAAGAGCGTCTCTGATTCGCTGCTCATCAGCCCGTTTATCATCCTCCGAAGGACGGGGAACAACTATTTTTTTTGCGGTAATCATTGGAATCATGGGATTTGTTCCTCAGACCATAGTAAAGAGCATAGAAAATAATTTTACCACAGAAGAGCAGATATAAGGCGAGAGGAGAGAGGGCATGGGCGAGGGGAAAGAAAGCACTTCCTCTCGCATGTGGCCCCTGACCTTTTTCTTGGTTCTATCTGATAATTCTTTCCGGATGGGTATAGATATTCAGCCTTTTGCCTCTCATGAATCCGATCATTGTGATCCCCTTCTTTTCCGCTATGTTTATGGCCAAAGCTGTAGGGGCAGCACGGCTCACAACTACAGGAATACCCCATCTGGCGCACTTGCTGGCCATTTCTGAAGACAATCTTCCGCTGACAAGTATTATCTTGTCCTGCATTGAAATTTGTTCAAGCACGCAATAGCCGATGACCTTATCAACAGCATTATGCCTTCCAATGTCTTCAGCGCAAACGATAATATGACTCCCGTCTGAAAGAGCAGCGCTGTGTATGCAGCCCGTCATATTATAGAGGTCAGACTTTGACTGATACTGGTGAAAAAGGTCCCTGAGCTGATTTTTTTCTATCTGCAGAGTATCCTCTATGGCCCCGTTTGACAGGGGACGTTCAAAGGTCATTCCTCCTACACATCCTGAAGTTATTGCCCCGCCTTCCAGATGGACCTCACCCTCGACAGGCACATCGACAACAATGTCCTCATCATACTGAATAGACATGCGCTCGGCACACCAGCCGCCGTTAATAATCCCCTCGGTCGTCAGGAAACCGGCAACAAGCTCCCTGATCATTATGGGGCTGCAATACATCGTGAGGGCTTCTTTGCCGTTAATGAGTATCCTGAGACGCTTCTCATCAGCTACAGCGTCTTCAACGACATTGTTGTGGGAATCCGTGATTTTTGTGATGTGTTTTTTTTGATAGCCTTTCATAATCAGAAAAAAGAGGCACAGGAGGCGCTCATTCAAATGCAAAAAACCATAGCTCTCGTGAACCTGGGTACCCCGCTCTGCAGCCTGAATCAACTATTTGCCTTTAATCATAGTTGAGAACTGTCCTGAAATTATAAGACCTGGAGAGTACAAAATCAATAAATAATAGTATATGAGATGTTACTATGAAAGCACAATTTATGATGTTTAATGATAATTTGTTTTAAATCACATTCATTGGTCTGAGCACCACTCGAATGCCTGCATTCCACCACTGTATTAATGTCATCTCTCAAAACGCATATGCTGTGGAAATGCTTCTCCAATTATACGACGACCTTCAGAATCCCGATTCCTGATACATATTGTCGAAATTTCTTACTTTTGTTATTTGGATTTACAGATCAGTTGATTTTTATTTATTAAGAATTATTTTAATTTAACATGTTTTGCAGGTGGAATGTTTATTGCTTAGGTCTGTAAAGTCAATCTTTTTCTATGACCTTTACCTTTCGACAGGATGTTCTTCTCCATCAATACAGAGAGTATTTAAGAGAAGGGGTTTATTCAGTTCAATAAATAATAACGTTAAGGAGGCGTACCATGAGTGCTATAAGAGTTTTATTTTTGAGTGTTTTCCTGCCGCTCCTTATCATCGCATGCGGTAGTATTTCTGATAGTGACAGCGATAGCAGTGATGATAGTGGCAGCGGATCGGGGACATATGTATCAAAGACCGTTAAATTCAGAAATCCCGGTCTGGATCCTGTTGTAGTACGGGTATATCAGTGTACTCTGGCAGATTCAACCCTTGATTGTCCTGATATTTCAGTGGCTGTTTTCAATGGCTCCCCCACCGATCCGGGAATGCTTTTGCCGCTGGGATTGTATTCATTCTGTATTCAGTGGGATTTAGGGAGCGGTAACACCGCATATGTGAATTTCGGTTGGCTTCCCGGTTACGCCGCCCTGTCGCTCAGTGAGAACACATCGGACGCTATTCCGCCGCTTTTATATGTACAGGCAAACAGCACCGGATATTTTACCGGGACCTGTCCTGAGCCGGTAAGCGTACCCTGATTCTATGACATAATGGATATAGCAGAGTGGATGAAGCGGTAAGCAGTACGCGGTAAAGTGCAGATTCAGGGATAAACGGGGCACCGCAGGTCAGAAGTTTCCTCATGAATGCTTCGGGCAGAGGACGTATATGTTAATGTGCCTGTCATGTCTACTGCTCAAACATAACCTTCCCCATATCATTCACCTCATACCCTCCGAGGGAAAGGACGGCATTCCTGAATTCATTTTCAGTCCCGATAATCTGAAGGAATGCCTGGATCATGGGTGATTCCCATTGTTCATTTCTTACAACAATATCGTATCGTTCGCGTGCAATGGGGACAAATTCGAGGTCAAGTGCAATGGCGGCACTCAGTATCCCCATACCCGCGTCAGCAGCACCTGAAGCCACTGCTGATGCAACACCCATATGCGTAAATTCTTCATTGTCATATCCCCGTATACTCTGTTGGTTAATCCCCTTTTCCTTCAGAGACTTGTCCGTTAAGAGTCTCGTGCCGGAACCGGCCTGTCTGTTGATGAAAACAACCTCTTCCCGGGCAAGATCATCAATGCCATGAATATTCCGCGGATTCCCTTTCCGCACAATCAACCCCTGTTGCCTGTACACAAGATTGATAATCTTAAGCGGTACGTCCCTCAGAAATCTCTGAACAAAGGGAATGTTGTATTCACCGGTCTTTTCGTCCAGCAGGTGCGTGCCTGCAATGTGGGCCTCTGATTTTTTTATTGCCATTAACCCGCCCATGGACCCGACATGGGCCGAGGACAGAGCGTAAGACGGATGGCGCCTCTTAAGAACGTTTGCAAGGACATCAATGGTATTGTCATGGCTTCCGATACAGACAAGGGTGTTACGTATTTCATTTTTCGACCTCATGAGCGTCACCTCTACTTCAGTGTCAGCAGCCAGGCCTTCACTCAGGGAGGGGAGCTGAATGATGCCGTCTGCGCGCTGAAGCGACATGAGCGCGCCTGCGCCCCTTCCTACAGGGGTTGCAATAAGCGTATCCCTGACCTTACCGACTTTGACCCTTACGAACTCCTGCTGCCCCAGAGTTGAGGCCACAGGTCTTGAAAGTTTTGCCTTTACGTTCTCCTGCTTTTCCTGTTCTGTCCCGAGGAGACGACAGATCAGGGGTTTACCGAACAGTTCGAACGTCATATAGGCAGCCACGGGATACCCCGGAAGCCCGAGAACAGGTTTGTCATGCACCGCACCGAGAAGAACAGGTTTTCCGGGCTTGATGCTTATCCCGTGGACCAGTACCTTTCCGAGGTCATCCACTGCATTGGGGGTAAAGTCCCGCGTCCCTGCTGATGCACCTGCAAGCACAACGACCGCATCACTTATCTGTACAGAAAGCATAATTCTCTCTTTCAGGAGTTCCTTGTTGTCCGGTACAACATCCGTTCTGTTGAAGTCTCCTCCCCACTGTTTTATCAGACTGCCTATCATATAGCTGTTTGAGTCGATAATATTTCCTCTTTTAAGGGCAGTCCCCGGCATGACTACTTCGCTTCCTGTAGGGATGATCGTTATAAAGGGCCTTCTCCTTACTTTAATCGTATAATTTCCGCTCGAAAGCATTGCCCCGATATCAACGGGCCTGATAAGGTGGTTTTCCGGAAGGATCAGTTCTGTCTGCACAACATCTTCCCCGACTGTTCTCACGTGCTTATAGGGAGTGGTCGGAGAGATTATTTCTACAGAATCTTCTGTCAGAATAACATCTTCAACCATGATGACCGCATTGCACCCTTCAGGAAGGGGATCGCCGGTGTTGACAGGGACAGCCTGTTCATGGAGTTTGAGCTGCACAGGCATTGTCTCCGATGCCCCCAGGGTGTCATGAAACCGGACAGCATA
>JBFKMY010000171.1:0-5424 GCA_041629615.1 Thermodesulfovibrionia bacterium
AAAAGTTTCAGGTTACGTCGCGGCTATCACATCTACACTCATTAATTATCTTCAATCGAGACAGGGAAGAAACGCCTGCTGACACACATATCGTAAAGAGAAGCAAATACGGAATATGATAAACGTAAAACGGGACTCTATAAGTTAAAAGAAAAGAACTTCTCAGTTCTACTGTTTCCTGTAGTATGACATTGCCTCGTCCATCTGTTTCTCAAGGTTCCTGATCCTTGTTTCATCTGACGGATGGGTACTGAGAAACTCCGGCGGGGCTGCGCCCTGCTTGGCTGATGACATTCTCTTCCAGAACTCCGGGGCTTCGTGAGGGTCATAGCCGGCCATGGCCATAAAAATCAGGCCGAGGCGGTCAGATTCTGATTCCTGCAGCCTGCCGTAGGGCAGGAGAACACCGACCTGTGTTCCGATGCCGTAGGCGGTCATGAACAGGTCAACGGTCTGCGCCGGCTTTTTGGCAAGGGCCGTTGAGAGGGCCATCCCGCCCATCTGGGCGATCAGCCCCTGGCTCATGCGCTCATCGCCGTGATTGGCCACGGCATGGGCGATTTCATGGCCCATGACTACCGCAAGTCCCTTGTCATCCTTTGCAATGGGAAGGATGCCCGTATATACGACGACCTTCCCGCCCGGCATGCACCATGCATTCACTGCCTTGTCATCAACAAGATTAAACTCCCATTCGTATCCATCCAGTGAGCCGGCGAGGCCATGTTCAGAAAAGTATTTTTCCACTGCGTGCTGAATTCTCACCCCTACCCTCTTCACCATCTTTGCCTCTTCCGTATCCGTGATAACAGTATGTTTGGACATAAAGTCACTATACGACGCAGCACTCATGGAGAGGATCTCACCGGCAGGAATGATGCTGAGCTGCTGCCTTCCCGTTATGGGGACGGTCTGACAGCCAATAAGGAGAAATAAGAACAACGGTACAAGTCTGCTATATTTCATGATGGCCCTCACATTTCATGTTTCTTGATATGGGTTCAGGTCTTTTAATGAATTCTATCATACTTTGCCGCAGAAGCCCATTCCCGCATTCCCGTTCACGGTGCTGTGCAGGGCAGGCATCTTTTTATATGCTGGACAGCGTCTTCAACGGAGACGGCATTCTTAATAAGATCAACATCTGTTCTGTTGATCGTTCCTTCTGTCAGTAAAGTGTCTCTGAAGAACGTATGAAGGCTCTCCCAGTACTCACCGCCCAGGCAGATAACGGGAAAGGCCTCAAGCTTTTGTGTCTGCATCAATGTCGTCACCTCAAAAAGTTCATCAAGGGTGCCGAAGCCTCCGGGCATGAGGACAAATGCAGATGAATATTTTACAAGCATCACCTTTCTCACAAAAAAATGCTCAAACTCGATAAACTGGTCAACGTAGGAATTGGGTTTCTGTTCCATAGGCAGCTGGATGTTGCATCCGATACTGTGTCCCCCCGCATCTTTTGCCCCCCTGTTCGCGGCCTCCATAATACCCGGGCCGCCGCCTGTCATCACCGTATATCCTGCCTTTGCGAGGCCGGCCCCGAGTTCTCTTGCAAGCTGGTAATAGCGATGGTCTTCGGAGAACCGTGCTGAACCAAACACCGTGACGCATGGTCCGGGGAACACGAGTGTCTCAAAACCCCTTAAAAATTCCAGAAATATCCGTACCGCGCTCTCAAGATCAGCTTCCCGGCTTCTCCTTCCGGTGAGGAATACCTTCTCTGTACCGGATACCTTTGAAAGCAGTGATTCCGCCTCGTGATTATTATTTTTTTCTTTCTTTTCCATATTGACGGCCTCCTGTTATTAGTAAAGGGAAGTTGACACGGTTCTGGACATTATACCACCTTTATGATGTTTATCATTGGAAGCCCTCGATGACCACTGCGAAAATAGAACTAACAGGGTATAATGAAAGGCGGAGAACTCCGATGACCATCAAGATTAAAAAAGCCACCGGTGAAATCGCAGACTTTGATGAAAGCAAGCTGCTCAATTCACTCCTTCGGTCAGGCGCTGACCCTGAACACGCTCAGGCAGTGGTAAAAGAGGTGATTCTCAAGATAAAACCACAGATGAGCACGAGAAAAATCTACCGGCTCGCCCATAAATTTCTGAGACGCTATAACAAAGCTTCTGTACTCAGGTATTCATTGAAAGAGGCGCTGTTAAAACTGGGGCCATCAGGCTACCCCTTTGAAAAGTATGTGGGAGAGCTTCTGAGAAATAATGGATATGACATAAAGGTCGGGACCATTCTTGAGGGCAAATGCGTCAGTCATGAAGTTGATGTCTATGCTGAGAATAAAGAAGAGATAATCCTTATTGAATGCAAATACCGTAACAGCGCGCAAGGTTCCCATGATGTAAAGACCGCGCTGTATGTGCATGCGCGGCATCAGGACCTCCGTATTCCCATTAAAAAAGAGCATCCTGAAAGGGAGATCGAGGGCTGGCTGGTCACCAATACCCGTTTTACGGAAGATGCTGTTCAGTATGCAGAATGCAGCGGGTTAAAGATAGTGAGCTGGAGATACCCGCGAAAGAACAGTCTGGAAAAAATGATCGAGAAGAAGAAGCTCTATCCCATCACCGTCATGTCAAACCTGAATACGCAGCAAATAAAAACATTGATCGGCAGCAATATTATACTTATGAAAGACTTCGCACAGATGGACCACCAGTCTATCAGCAGGGTCCTTTCGATAAGCAGCAGGAAAGCCGCTGCGATCAGGAAACAGGCGCGGGAACTCTGCGGATTCTGATCCTGTAATCGGGGCCGGACCCTGATAATGATATATCCGATAGCTGTATCCTTACCGATCATCAAAGGCTGACCTTGTTATTTTCGGGTTCACCGATGAACGGCTCAAAGAAAAAGGCATGGAGCTTTTTCTGCGCTACCCGGCACTCAATGATATACTTTTCGTTTCCGCCCATCAGCGTATTCTGATTGAGTGATTTCTATTCTACACTCTGACTACTGCTGGCACAATTTCCGGTCCGTATTCCCTTAGATTTGCCTGTACCAGCCGTCAATCGGCATTACCGTCTCATTGCTGTGAAAACAGAATATGATGTAAATTATATACATCTCTTTTAATCAGCTATACCATGGGTAAAATAAATATGTCTTATGATATAAAATAGGTACAGCGAGGCTGATATCATGATAGTGCATCTTTCGTGATGTTGCAACAAGTATATACACAAGGAGGTGACATTAAATGGCAACGATGGTCATACGACATAAGGTAGAAGACTATGTCAAGTGGAAACGGGGATATGATGAAGCTGATTGGCTTCGTAAGCAATGTGGCATCATGTATGCCAGCGTACATCGTGAGGAAAGCAACACTAACGACATTATTGTGGTGCATCAGTTTAAGGACATGAAGGGGGCAAAAGATTTTGCCAAGGCTGTACCGGCTGTTATGACAGAACTCAGGATAGTCGGATCACCACTGATATGGTTAAGTGAGGACGTGGAGCAGGTCACCTATTCGTAGAAGAGGGGGGTCAAGTGTCCCGGATGACTCCTTTGGAACGGCAGGAAGATATGACAGTAACCGATTGACATAATAAGCAAGAATTTTCATGCCCGGTGCACATGGTATGGAATATACTTTTCCTGTCTTATGAGCTGCGAAATTTCCTGACCAGGACTGTTTACTGTTTCGAGGTGATATGAGGAGCAAAAAAGATATTTCGTTTAATAATTTTTGCAAATTCAATATATGGAACGTAAACCGCCAGTAAAGACGGGCATCTTAAGAATTTGGGAAGCTTTCTTCTATTCTCTTAACGGGCTGCGTATTGCTATTTCCTCCCAGGCAGCATTTCGTCAGGAGGCATGCATAGCTGTCATTGCTTCGGTGGCCCTGCTCTTTTTGCCGCTCTCTTTTCCATGGAAAGGGCTCCTCTTTTTTGCAACGACTGCTGTTCTTGTTGTCGAGCTGTTGAATTCGGCAATTGAGTCGGTTGTGGACATGGTGTCTCCAGAATATCATGTCCTTGCGAAGCGTGCGAAGGATCTCGCCAGTGCCGCAGTTTTTGCAAGTATTGTATTTGCTGTGATATTGTGGGGCAGCGCCATATTCATCGTTCTTCAGGGTGAGCCAGGGTGACAAAAGAGGATATTCATATTCTCTTCATAAGTATAAATTAATTTATTTGAGGGTATAGATGCGTAAATGAATCTGATTCATTATACGATGAGACTGATTGATGTAAAAAAGATCTATCATAAGGTAAAGGAGCGGAATACATATGATGTCAAAAAGATTTCTCAGCCTGTTTATCTTACCGGCAATTTTAACGGCACTGAGTGTTGCACTTCATGCAGGCACTGAACCATCCATTGTGGGAGTGCATACAAAACTGGAAGGTGAGCGTTTTACGTTTGACGGTAAAACCGTTGAGGTCATGGAGTTTATGAGCTTCTACTGCCACACCTGTTACGAATTTGAGAAGGCCATTCCTGTAATTAAAGGTAATTTCCCCAAAAAGATCAAATGGAAGACAGTTCCTATTTACTGGAGTGACCACGGCTCGCCTAAACCCGGAGAAGCATACCTTCTTGCGGAGGAAGCGGGAAAAGGCGAAGAGATGAAGCAAGCACTCTTCAAGGCGCATATGGTGGAGAAGAGGAACATCGGAGACCTGAATGTCCTTGATGACATTGCGGGCACGTTAGGGCTTGGCTTTGATTTCAGTAAGAAACTCAGGAGTGGAGAGAAAGCTGAAGAGGCAAAGAAAGCAGTGGATATGGCCAAGAAATATGGAATTAATGAGACGCCTACCTTAATCATTGCCGGAAACATAAAGACAGATCCGCATCCAATGAACCACGATCTCGACACATTCAGGATTAATGCACTTGCTATCATCGCCAGCATACTTAAATAACCCAAAGGTCCCTGATGATATAGTGAGTCAGGAGGTTTTATGGCAGACTCACATTATTAAATTTAATTTTAGATTTCCAGGAAAAAAGCGACAAGGAGGGTATTAAAGGGAAGTGTGTTTTACTCATAGGGCCTGCTTTATCAGACAGAGGGTGTAACGGTCTTTCTGTTCCTGTATGCAAATACAGCTTCTGTCAAAAAACTGCACACAGAAACGTCGCTGCATTTTTTGCAGCATTTCTCCTTCTGATGTAACATGCAGGCTAACATTCTGTTGATCGCTTCATTAACTTTACCCTTGAATAGTGACTCATCATGTCTTCCTTCAAGGTTTCCTATACAATTCACCTCCTTCCCTGAGGTTTTATTAACTGTCTCCCATGTGCAATGATTTAGTCAAGATACTTATAGTACATATAAATATTTTAAATACTTAACGAAGACTCCCCGCCTACAAGGCGGGGCATCAAAATAATATTGTTATTAATGATAATTCAATCTGTATTCCCCTCTTTAGA
>JBFKMY010000172.1:0-5391 GCA_041629615.1 Thermodesulfovibrionia bacterium
GGCTGCGAGGGCATGTTTAAGAACAGGGGCCGGCCTTGTGACACTCGGCGTTCCTGAGAGCCTTGTGAATGCATTTCAGTCGAGAGTCACCGAGGAAATGCTTCTTCCCCTGCCGGACAAAGGGAACGGGACGCTTTCCGGTGATGCCGCTGGTCCCATACTCCATTTTCTTCAAAGGAGGGCAAATGTCCTTGCATTAGGGCCGGGACTTTCAATCGATACGGAGTTGTCACATCTTGTACGCGCACTTGTGCTCAAATCACGGGTTCCCATGGTCATAGACGCTGATGGATTGAATGCCGTAGCAGGGCAGACGAACATGTTAAAGAAAAGCAGGGCACCGATTATCCTCACTCCCCATACCGGTGAAATGGCAAGACTTCTGGGCGCAGGGGACAGGAAAAAGCAGAAGCAGGAAAAAGGACATCTCATAGAAAAAGACAGGATAGGCACGGCACTGGCTTTTGCGAGAAAGACAAAAACCCATCTTGTTCTCAAGGGGGTTCCGACAGTGATTTCCTCGCCGGACGGCACGTCTTTTATAAATGCAACGGGAAATCCCGGAATGGCAACTGCAGGCACCGGAGACGTGCTCACAGGGATGATCGCAGCCCTTCTTGGACAGGGCCTGTCCCCTGTGAATGCTTGTGCGGTCGGAGTGTACTTGCATGGCAGTATCGGTGACATTGCTTCGGAAAAAAAGGGGGAGCGATCATTAACAGCCTCGGATATTATTAATGCGATACCGGGATATATGAAGTCTGTTGAAACACCCTCAAAGAGAAACAGGGGCAAGCGGTCTGCCTCTCTTTAAATTCCCGATGCCGTTGCCCTGCTCAGAATGCGGACGTACGATATAATGAAACATGTGTCCCTTTTAATGGATGATAATGCTCATAGAACCGGTTAATATGATTTCATCAGGAACGAGGGCTTTTTTTACTACCAGAAGATTTGCCGGCAGGAATGACACCATAAGCGGGCTTATCGCAAAAAAGTTTAATATTTCCGGAGACAATATTTATCTGCCCCTACAGAAACATACGAACAATATTCACGTTCTCGGGTCTGACCGGGAGCCCGTGGTTGCCGATGCAGTGGTAACAGACAGAAGAAATATTTATATCGGGGTCGTTGTTGCCGACTGTGTGCCCGTTCTCCTGTGTGAGGGGAAAAAAGGAGTCATCGGGGCTGTGCATGCCGGATGGAGAGGAACGGCCCGGCAGATATTAAAAAATACGATCAGTCTTATGTCCCGTTGTTTTCAGGCCCTGCCTGAGGACATACTTGTTGCCATAGGTCCGAGCATCAGAGGATGCAGTTATGAAGTGGAAAAGGGGGTTCAGTCAGAAGTGCAGAGCGCAACGGGGGCAGGAGACTACTGGAGAAAGGCGGAGGGCAAATACTACCTTGACCTTTCGTCAGCGAATAAAATGCAGGCATTATCGATGGGGGTAGCGGAACACAATATCTGGCAGTCCGAAGACTGTACGTTCTGTAATCCGCACAAATACTATTCATACAGGTACAGCGGGGGAAGTACGGGAAGACAGGGCGCTTTTATTGGAATGTGGTAGAATATTCGGAAAAATATAAACCTGAAAGCACGCAAAAGAAGTAATACTGTTATGGAGGATGAATGCTTACAGCAAGGGATATAATGACAAAAGAGGTGATTACCGTAAGGCCGGAAGCAACAGTAGAAGAACTTGCGCGGCTCCTCATAGACCATAAAATAAGCGGCGTTCCTGTTGTCAATGAGGGAAATGATATTGTCGGCATAGTAACGGAAAATGATCTTATTAGAAAAAATAAACGGTTTCATATCCCGACGATCATACGGATCTTTGATGCCTATGTGCTTCTGGGTTCGGGCAAGGCGGAAGAGGAAATCAGGAAAATGGCAGCCAAAACCGTTGAAGAAATATATACGAGAAAGGTCGTATCAATACAGGAAGAAACATCTCTTGAGGAAATTGCGACGATTATGGCTGAACAGCATATCCACCTGCTGCCTGTTCTCAGAGAGAAGACCGTTGTCGGTATAGTCGGCAAGGCTGATGTTGTGAGAGCCATGACCCATGAATCTTCCAAGTAACAGTGACACAGAGACAAAGGACATAGGCCGCAGACTGGGAAAGAAACTGAAACAGGGAGACGTTGTCTGTCTTTATGGTGAGCTTGGTGCAGGAAAGACGACGATGGTCAAGGGGATTGCGTCGTCCCTTGGCATACATGAGCGCGAGATAACAAGCGCAAGCTTTACTATCATTGCAGAGCATAAGGGATGGCTCCCTTTCTATCATATTGATCTTTACAGAGTAGCACCCGGTGAACTCCCCGAGCTTGGGTTGGAGGAGTATTTCGGGCCGGACAGCATAGCTGTCATTGAATGGGCCGAACGGGCCGGAGGAGAGGTCCCTGATCACAGCATCAGGGTCAGACTCACGTACAGGGAAGAGAATACACGAGAGATTGACATACAGGGGATCGACCTATGAAAAGAATTGGCATCATTGCAAAAAAGGGCGAACCAGGAGCCGTTAAGGCCATTAAGGAGTTTATCAGCCTTGTTAAAGGCAGAGAATGCACGTTTATTGTTGAGAAAGATATAGCATCGGTTCTTAAGGTCAAAGGGCACGCAAGAAAAATGATTCCGAAAAAGTCGGACATTGTGATTGTATTCGGCGGCGATGGAACTCTTTTGAGTGTTGCAAGGCTTATAGGAAATTCAGGGGTCCCGATACTCGGGGTCAATCTGGGGGGCCTCGGATTTATCACCGAATTAAGCAGGGATGAAGTGCGGGACAGCATAGACCTGGTTTTTGCTGAACAGGCCTCTTATGAGGAGAGAATCATGCTCCTCTCTGATGTGTACAGGGGGGGGAAGAAGGTAATAGAGAACAATGCATTCAATGACGTTGTGTTGCATAAAAGTGCTCTTTCAAGAATGTTCGAAATCGACATACGAATCAATCATCACTATGTCACTACGTTCAGGGCGGACGGACTGATCGTTTCCACTCCCACGGGTTCTACGGGACATTCGCTTTCAGCGGGAGGTCCGATACTGTACCCCACACTTGAATCTTTTCTGTTGACGCCCATATGTCCCCATACCCTCACCAGCAGGCCCATTGTACTCCCTGATACTTTTGAACTGGAGGCGCGTATAAAAAGCGGCAGTGATATCTATCTTACTCTTGACGGGCAGGAAGGGTTTCCTTTAAAGGTCAATGATCAGGTGAGGATCAATAAGGCGGATTATAAAACAAAGTTTCTCGTCCTGCATGACAGGGACTATTTTCGCCTTTTGAGAAGCAAGTTGAAATGGGGGGAATAAAGAATTTAAAATTCAGAAATCAGAATGAAGAATGAAGAATGAAGAATGAAGAATGAAGAATAAGGGGTAAAGAATTAAATACCCTGAATCAAATCGATGAATAATAAAGCAGAGATACTGAATGAGCTGAAAAAGGCTATGGAGTTTTATCGTGAACTGGGGTTTGAATATATGCCTGTGAAAAAGTCTGACATGGGTGATCTCCTCTCAGGAGTAGTGATACATTCTGAAGCTGAGGCCGCAGATCCCCGTACCCACGTTGACAGGAAAACGGCCGGACGCGCCCGGGATAAGGATGATGCCCTGAAAAAACTCAGACGGGAAATCGGTGACTGTACAAGGTGCAGGCTATCAACGGGCCGTACAAATATTGTTTTCGGGGAAGGGACTGCTGATGCAGACCTTATGTTTATCGGGGAGGGGCCGGGGAGGGACGAGGACATTCAGGCAAGGCCTTTTGTCGGTGAGGCAGGGAAGCTTCTTACAAATCTGATTGTGAAACTGGGGTTGAAACGTGAAAATGTATACATAGCAAATATTATAAAATGCAGACCTCCCCGGAACAGAAACCCCGAGGCGGACGAAATAACAGCATGCAGGAGTTTTATTGAAGGACAGATAGCGATAGTTAAGCCAAAGGTCATTGTGTGTCTTGGCAAGATAGCGGCCCATGCTATACTGGGAATAAAGACACCCATCAGCAGACTCAGGGGGAACTTTTTTGCGTATCATAATATCCCTGTGATGCCGACCTTTCATCCCGCATATTTATTGAGGAACCCGAAGGACAAATGGCTGACATGGGAAGACATGCAAAAAGTACTTGCAAAACTGAAAGAGGCGCAGTAATTTTCAGGCTGACAGCTGACAGTTGACGGCTGAATGCCGGGCGCTTTATTGGAGGATCAATGAAAAGACTGTGGGCTCCCTGGAGGATGGAGTATATCCTTGACGGGAATAAACATGAAAGCTGCCTGTTTTGTGATGTATCCGCCAAGGACGGAAACAGGGTAAACAGGAGCAGGGACAAAAGAAATCTGCTGTTGCACAGGGGGAAGCACTGCTTTGTCATATTAAACCGGTATCCCTATAACAGCGGTCATCTTATGGTTGTCCCCTACTTTCACACACCGAGTTTTGACGGCCTGTCCGATGCGGTCCTTTTTGATCTCATCAAGAGTGTTGATGCATCGGTAAAGATCTTAAAGGAAGTCCTCAGACCCGACGGGTTTAATATGGGTCTGAATTTCGGAAAGGTCGCCGGCGCAGGGATGGAATCCCACATGCATATCCATGTTGTTCCCCGATGGACGGGGGACACGGACAGCATGCCGATCATTGCAGAAACGAGGGTCATGCCGGAGCATTTAAAGAAGACATATAATAAACTCCTGAAATCATTCATAAATAAATTATAGGTCTATTGCTCGTATTTTATGGTCCATGCGCATATGCTCTCTACATGTAATGTCCGCGTGACAGGGGACAACTGTTCGGATTTACGATATAATTAAAATATGAAAAATTCCGTTCGGTATCTGGTAATTGTTGATAGTATATGTTAGACTTAAAAGTTAAGTGTCAATAAAGGGGAAATATGAAAGAGAAAGATATATTTGATGAAATAATAGAGGTCGGCAAACGGCGCGGGGTCCTTACCTATGACGAGATAAATGAGGCCCTTCCCTCCGAGTTTTTTACTCCTGACGAGATTGAAGACCTCATGGACCTTCTCAGTGACATGGGGGTCAGAATAGTTGATTCTGACGAGGCCCTGCCATTGGAGGAGGTGGAGACCCAGGAATATGAAAAAACCGAGGACCTTGTACAGGCATATTTCCATTCCATGGGAGACATTTCCATTCTTACCAAGAGCGAGGAAGTTGAACTTGCCAAAAAACTGGAAGAAGGAAAAGAAATAATAGCGGAAATCATCCAGACCATTCCCATAACAAAGAGGATCGAAAATGATTTTATAAGTGATGAAGAGACGGTGGAAATGGAGGAAGACGAACGAAAGGCGCATATAATTGACCTGACGCTCTACC
>JBFKMY010000173.1:0-5385 GCA_041629615.1 Thermodesulfovibrionia bacterium
AAGCCTGCGCGGCCTGAGCCGCGTATAGGAATTACAGTTCAGCTGTTCTGCCAGAGCTTCCTTTACCTGATTATCATTCACAAATCCCCTCCTTACTGCGATCTGCCCGAACCGCCGCCCGTATAATATGGAAAGTTCTCTATCGTCATTATACGCCATGACTCCTCCCTCTGGAGAATATATGCATCGCTGTCTTTCACAGTCATTCCCTCTTACTTGATCTCCTATAATCTCTTTATCACAAAACACGGAGTGCGTCAATCGTCCTCTGATCCGGTATTCTTTATTTTTTTGTATATGACTGATTACGAACAATAACGGCGGAAATGGAAACAATAAAATGAATTGGCCGGGCGTAGTCTTTGATTATGAGAAAATAATGAGTACCCCGTCAGGGTCATCTAACGGGGTACAGAGAGCGATTAATGAGCGGGCAGGGCTCAAGGGGAACAGCAGGGCATGCTGAAGATTAGCCCCCTTCTGCCGTAAGATATCCCTTAATTTTCTCCAGGCTCTTTTTGCCTATCCCTTCAACTTTTTTAAGATCATCGACATTTTTAAATCTGCCGTTTTCATTTCTGAATGCAACAATGGCCTCTGCCTTCTTTTTGCCTATTCCCGGCAATTTTGTCAGCTCCTTCACCGTCGCCTGATTAATATCAATTTTACTGTTTATTTCTTCGTCTGCACATGCAATGCCGCCATTCAACAGACTCACGGCAACTGCTATTATTAAAACGTTGTACACCGTACGAATGATGTATTTTCTCATGTCAGCCTCCTCTACGGTAATATGGGATTAACAACGACTATACTGATAATGCCTCTGTTTCCTGACCTCCTTTCATTCTTCCTGATGAACACGCGTTAAGCGTGCTTTATCGTAAGAAGCAACTTCCGATCAGTATATACAAGGGTCCCGCTCTTCTACAGATCATCGCCCTGTCCCCTGAAACTGACCATGTTCTCCTTAAGAGATAAGCGAGTTTAGCATTTTCCGGCGAGAAAATAACCTGTCATTTCTTACAGTATCACGCACGTTCCACACACCGGAAGAATTCCCGGTTGCATCCCCTGTCCTTCATCCTGTATCATGGGTAACCATGAAGGACAAAGTAGTCATTACCGGTTCAGGACTCGTTACCTCTCTCGGTCTCAGTGCTGCAGAGACATGGAAAGCCCTGATGGCCGGGCAATGCGGCATAAACCTGATAGACAGTTTCGATACTCAGGGTTTTCCTTGCCATGTGGCTGCCCGGGTCCATGGATTAGGGCCTGCGGAGCTTGGTGTGCACCCGAGAGATTCCCGGATAATGGATAAACACGCATTTATGCTTTTGAAAGGGAGTCGTGATGCCTTCAAACAGGCACAGCTTGATTCCGGCGGGGTCCTTCCTGAAGACATCGGCTATTTTGCGGGGATGGGAATGGTTGATTATAACACCGACGATCTCCTCCCTGCAGTGTTACGCTCACTTGATGCACAGGGGCATCTGGACTATGACATGTTTTATTCCGGTGCATATCAGGAAATCCACCCTCTCTGGCCCCTTTCCATGCTCAATAACGTCAGCTTCTGCCAGGTTGCCATTGATCTCGGCATAAAGGGTGAAAACACGACATTCTCACCGCATGCTGACTCCGGCGTTCATGCCATCATTGAAGCATACAATACGGTCATAGAGGAAAAAGCAAAAGTCGTGCTTGCCGGCGGCGTCAGTGAAAAAGTGTCTCCTCCGAGCCTCGCCCGCGCTTTGTGGTCCGGCATATTAGACACATCAGACAATAAAGATGCATATAAATTCCAGCCATTCGGCAAAGACCGAAGAGGCACTGTTCTGGGGGAAGGCTGCGGGATAATAACGGTTGAACTGGCGTCTGTTGCAAAAAAAAGAAAGGTCCCCCCCCTGGCAGCTGTCACCGGCTACGGCACTTCGTGTGAAATCAGCAAAGAATCCCCGTGCCCTTCGGCGGGAGCGATTTCTCTTTCAATGGAGCAGGCACTTGACCGGGCAAACATAAAACCTCCTGACATTGATCTGATTATTGCGCACGGAGACGGCACCTTCAGGGGAGACATGCATGAAATCGAGGCCATTCACCGGACATTTTCAGGCTGTATTGATACGGTTCCGGTATTTTCATCAAAGGGGGCAATAGGGCATCTGCTTGCCGGGGCAGCCGCCGTTGATGCGGTATTGGGAATTTACATCCTTAAAAGTGGTATAATTCCAGCAGCTTATAATCCCCTGCCGCCCGATGACCATATTAAGTTTGCTTTTGTTCATAAAGAACCGATGATGGCAGGTCCTGAACGGATACTGATAAATTCCAGCAGCTATGAAGGACAGTGCGCTTCTCTGGTTATAGAAAAAGCAGACTAGCTCAGGGAAAGGACGAAATCAGAATTCAGAATGCAAAAGGCAGAAGTCAAAAGTCAGAAGGATCTAAAATAACAGATGATATAAATCAAATTATGGACAGGCACTCATTAATTCATACCTCTATGGTTTAGACAAAAAATAATTCCCAATGCGCTTTTTATATTACGACAGGATAGACACCATCGAAAAAGGAAAATCTATTGCCGGTGTCAAGACGTTTGCCCTTTCAGAGGAATTCTTCAGGGGCCATTTCAAAAAACAGGCCCTTGTTCCGGGAGTACTCTATATAGAAGCCATGGCACAGCTTCTGGGCTGGCTTATTATTTACAGCCATGATTTCACATTATCTGCAATCATGTCACTGGTGGAAGACGTGACCCTGGTGCCAAAGCTGAGGCCGGGGTTCACTGCTGAGCTGCACGGGGAAATAATCTCCACGTCCCGCAGGGATTCTCTCGGCAAGGCCTGGATTACGATAAACGGAGAAACAGTAGCTTCAATGAACCGGATTATTTTCAGCCATGTCCACAGGGTCAGTTCAGAAGATCTTATGAAATTGTTTTATTACTACAGCGGGATTAAGGTTTAACCCATGAAATCAGTCAGCTGCCCCATATCCGGTGATTCTCACCAGATCGTTTAATTAAACAGAAGAGGGATATTGCATGTTCAGTTCCCTCTCCAGCCTCTCAATACGGAAATACATGAGTGTTTTTATGAAGAGCGGTGAGAGGAAAGGATCATATGACATCCAGAAGAGGTGGCTTTTACAGGTACAGTCAGAGCAGCCAAAACCGGGGACATGCCGTTGTGTAATATTTTGCAGGGCCGCTGCTAATTCACATTCAAGGTCATCACTCGCCCGAACGGGGAGTGATGCATGAAACTCCGCATGTTCCCTTAAATAATCAATATGCCAGAAAAGGTTCTTCCGTGTCCTCTGATGACGGGTAATGCGTTTTGAAAGGTTGTTTTTGGCAGATCCTACATATAGATAATATCCTTTTCGAAAATTAATGCTTCCCAGTCCTCCCGTTACTATTTTCCTGCTTTTCTGCAGGTGAAGGATTACGATATAGCTTCCCCTGTCCCGTGCTTCACGCCTGATAAGATCCCAGGGGATGGACAGGCATCCTGCAGGCAATCCAAGGCTAAGGTCCCTGTTCCATCTTACCGATACTGCTTTTACCATAATGTGCTCTGATACTGACAGCAGTGTTCTGGCAAAGGCCAGATCGGTGTGGTAGTCAGGAAGGAAAAAATGAACGCGGGGAGAATGAACAATGAAAAGAACGGCTGCCTTCTGCTTACCCCCGGACAGGGAGGCGAGTTCGCTCAGGTGTCGTTGTCCGCGCAGTGTCGGGGCGTCAGGGAACATTGCCGTCCCTCCGCTGAACAGAGTGCAGCATTTTACCTCGAGGACAATCTCTTTATTCCCTTTGCAAAGGAGGAAGTCAAACCTGCTGTGTCCTATTGTGACTTCAGGGCGTACGATAACAGCGCCCTCAAGTCCCGCAATGAGGGAGTTTTCAATAAGAAAACGGGCTACCGTGTTATTCAGGTGCGTGTGGAGAAGGACCGGTGCTCCGTCCTTCTCTACAGCAACGACCATAAACCTGAACTTTACAGAGGACGGCTGCGTAACAAGATACAAAATACTTCCGCGGAGAAGCAGTTCCCGGAGCCTGCCGGGATTGGGCAGGTAGGCATTCACCTTTTTATTTTTCAGGCTGCACCGTACAACGAACCGGTTCGTTCTGGATAGAAAAATACCCTTTTTATAGGTCTGGGATGCTTTCATGCGTTTATCTTACATCAAAAAATACTCCAGATCACCTTTCTTGCATAAGCAGATGATCAAGTTTTCCCGAAAGAAGCCGATATACATAGAGGACAATCACGAAGTCCGGAACGCCCATTGTCTATAGACTACGGAGAAAATTATGCCTGCATGGAAAGATATAGGATCACTTCTGCGGGAGTACGGATTAATAAATAATGAAGATCTGAATGAAGGGCTCAAACTTCATGAAGAGACAGGCCTGAGGCTGGGTGAGGCCCTGGTCCAGCTCGGTAAAGTCAACAAAGAGGACATTGACTGGATATTGAGCAAGCAGTTAGACATCCCCTATGTGATTGTTGATGACATTACCGCAGATATTGAATTGTTGCATAAATTTCAACAAGAATTTTTGATCGAAAACAGGGTGCTTCCTCTGTATGAAGCAGACAATCAGATTTCGATTGTCATTGAAGACCCTTTTAATAAATCTGCTGTTACTTTCATTGAAGACCTCTTTGGCAAGAGAGTGAGCATTTCTACAGGAAGCGGAAGCAAGATCAAGGAATTACTGAAGCAGGCCTTTCAGAAAGTCGGGCTTCCCGAATTAATTGACACCATTACTACAATAATCAATACGATAAAAGAGACATCTTTTTACCGTATAGACTTTCTCACGGGAGAACACTCCTGCGAAATCAACGTCTTTGGTGCGGGTATAGTAAAGAATATGCAGGAAATCAAAGGCCATTACAGCAATGAAGATATATTCAGGGCATTCAATGATCTTGATGTCGAATTTCTCTACGAAGAGTCCAGCGGTTTTAACAGGAGGTTCATTGCAGTTTATCCGCTTATCAACCGGATAGAAACAATAAAACTGCCTGCAATTATAGGGGGATATGGCCTGTTTCTTACCGATGATATGATTTTTTCCGATGCCCGTGCATATGGACTTACCAGGGTTTTCCCTTTTGATCATCCCGTCTGCGGATATCCTTATCTTGCCACAAAGGAGATACGCTCTGCATTTAAAAAATTAATATATGTTGTAGATGCAGTGCCTGAAGTATTTGCAGACTTTTATATACACACCTATGTCCCTGATACCTGTTCATCCTGTAAGGGCGCAGGATGCGCGGTGTGCAGACATTTAGGATATGAATTCAACAAAATCGAAGGAGTATACTCCTCAAAGGATCTGGGCAATAAACTAAAAAA
>JBFKMY010000174.1:0-5379 GCA_041629615.1 Thermodesulfovibrionia bacterium
GAGAAAAAACTCATTCACCTTGCTGTTTTTTTTCACGTAATGGGCCATGATGCGCGCCCTGCGATTGTCGGGAACGGCCGTGTCATAGGGAGAGAAAATGTACCTGAAATACCGCTTTGTCATCGGCGCATGAGCGATACTATAGAGTTTCTTTACATAATACCAGAGGGCATTTGAGTAAAGGACGAAACCGGACCGCGGCATTATGTCGGCCCAGTCGCTTGCTTCATTCTGCTGAAGCAGATAGAGACTCTGGTGTTCCTGGCAGCGAAGCCAGTAGACAGCGAGGTCTATCTTTTTGCCAAGCTGCTTTTTTATCTTTTCATCAGGAAAATAGCGATCATAAAAATCCAGCGCAATCAGCCACCAGAGCGTAGCGTCAATACACCCTGCATACCAGAAATCGACTTCTTCCTTTTCCGGTTTTACGAATTTCGGTATCTGGCCGTTCGGGGCCTGAAACTTCCCTAATGTTACCAGACTCCTCTTTGCAGTCCTGATCAGTTCGCCGTCCCCGGAGACGACCATTCCGAGGGAGCAGATCGCAGCATCCCTGCCGAATATGCTTGCATAGTGCCTGCCCACGGCCTTTTTGGATCTGGCGCATGCGATTATACCATGGTCCTGGGAGTTGCCCTTTAACAGCCGGACTGAACGGTCATAGCATTCAGAGATAATATCCTTTCCGGTATGTTCATTATGTTTCATTTCAGCTCCATGCCTGCGTCTCGAGATGGGTGCGCAAGACACTGGCAGTTCGAAACTTCTTTAGAATGAGGGATCGCTTCAGGCCACAGCAGATTTCTTTTACCTCCTTTGGATGTTTTCTGTACCGCGTCCGTCCCCCTATGGAATCATAAAAAATCCTGACCAAATCGCATATATCGTCATTCATGTTTTCCCTTCGTGCCCTGTTCCAGTGAAAGAAGTCCATGAGTTTAAGTTCGTAGGACAAACCGAGCCTTCGAATGATTACATTCCCGGAATGCAGGTCCCCGTGATACTCGCCATGGCGATGTATGCATTCAAGCCCTGCAGCAAGCGCATGAAGCAGGTGAATCCCCTGAAATATGTGCAGCCTCTTCCCCTGAAGACGGGCCAGATAATCTGACAGGATCTCTCCTTCCACGTACTCCGATATAAGAACAACGACCGGTATCTTTCGATACAGTAATGTCTCCTGCGTATGATATTGAATGACAATCTGACACTCCTTCAGGGCATGTAATTTTTTAGCATAGGTGTCAGAAGCCCTGTTTTTGCGATTCCGGTCAGGGAAAAAAACTTTGGCTGCCCGTTCTATATTTGTCCCCAGTTCCCGGATCTTGTATACCTCCCCCTCCCATCCGCTGCCCAGCCGCGACAGTACCTGGTACTTTCTCGCTAAAATACGTCCGGGCTGAAGGTCAAAGGTTTCAATTGAGGGAAGTTTCCTCATAGGGGCCTGCGGCAGGATTCAAAGCCCGATACCGCTGTTGAACACCGGCAGGCACCAGGAATTCCCCTCTCAGTCAATGCTGACCCCCCGGGTTATGTAAGTTGAATAATCTTTCAGTACAGGAGAATATTTTTGATCTATCAGCGGTGATGAAATGATAAAGTCCGCTGTTGCACGATTGCATGCAATCGGCACATTGTAAAGAACGGCTATCCGCAACAGGGCCTTTACATCAACGTCGTGCGGCTGGGGCTGCATGGGGTCCCAGAGAAAAATGATCACGTCGATCTTCCCTTCGGTAATGAGTGCGCCCAACTGCTGGTCGCCTCCCAGCGGGCCTGATTTCAACTTGACAATTTCATACTCAAAGGGCTCTTCCCCGGCCTTCTTCCTGAGGGCCTCTTCAATCATTTTTCCTGTCGTGCCTGTGCAGGTCAGTTTATGCTTGGTAATTAACTTATAATTCCACTCAACCCATTCGATAAGGTCTTTTTTACGATTATCATGGGCAACAAGCGCTATGTTTTTATTTTGCTCCATTCTGTCTCCTTTCCCTCAGCGTTCGTCAATGGGGACATAGGCGGTCTCCCCTTTCAATGAAGAAACAAACGAAGGTCGTATAATCCTTCCCTGCACAATCTCCTCCGTCCTGTGTGCTGACCAGCCCGCGACCCTTGCCATCGCAAATACAGGCGTGAACAGCTCTTCCGGTATTCCCATGCACTGGTATACAAATCCTGAATAGAAATCAACATTGGTGCAGACC
This sequence comes from Thermodesulfovibrionia bacterium, assembly GCA_041629615.1. GTDB lineage: Bacteria > Nitrospirota > Thermodesulfovibrionia > UBA6902 > UBA6902 > JBFKMY01. The sequence goes on from JBFKMY010000174.1 coordinate 2,205, forward strand.
GTCTTGCCTTTCTTTTCTTTCACAAGCCGGGGAGCTATGTGTGCTATTTTTTTATACAGTGAAAACTCCTTTTCCCTTCCGGTCATGTGTGCGAGTTCTTCTCCCCTCTGCTCCAGAAACACCGCCCGCGGGTCTGATAACTGATACACGGCATGGCCAAGACCGTAAATCTTGCCGGTCCTGTCACCCGCCTTTTTATCAAGAATGCTCCTGAGGTATGATTTCACTTCCCTTTCACTGTCCCGCCCTCCCAGCTTCCGTCTGATGTCGCCCATCATCTTTACTACCGCCTCGTTTGCGCCCCCGTGAAGATGGCCGGAAAGAGATCCGATTCCCGCGCATATGGCCATATACGTGTTTGCACCCGATGAGGAGACACATCGTGTAGTAAACGTTGAATTGTTACCTCCCCCGTGTTCGGCATGAAAGATCAGCATGGTATCAAACAGTTCTGCCGTGAATCTGTCCGGGCGTTTGCCTGAGAGCATGTACAGGAAGTTTTCAGATGTACTGAGATGCGGATCAGGTTCTATCAGTTTCCGGTGGTCCTTTTTCGTCATCAGTTTCTGATGGTAATTGTATGCAATGATTGTCGGAAACTTCGCGATCAGGTCAATGCACTGTCTTGTCACATCCCGTATGTCTGTCGAGTTTGGTTTTTTATCAAAAAGGTGCATGGCCGATACAATAGTGTGAAGGGAACACATCTGGTCGTCGTGCTTCGGCCTGTTGATTATTATTTCTTTGGCTTCCGCCGGAAGCGCGCGTCTTCTCCCCAGCTCTCTTGAAAAGCTTTTTAAGTCCTTCTCTGAAGGAAGCTCGCCCGTCAAAAGGAGGTAAACGGTCTCTTCAAATCCAAACCTGTTTTCCTTTTCCTTCCCTCTCACCAGCGCCTCCACGTCATAACCGCAGTAGTAAAGTTTCCCGGGTACGGGTTTTAATTCTTCCCTCCCGTCGCCGCTTATGATTTTCTCATACCCGATAACCTGTCCTTTACTGGTAATGCCGACAAACACTCCTGAGCCATCTTCATTTCTCAGACCGAGCTTGATGTTTTTTTCCCTAACGATTCTGGGGTCTATCCTGTCATGCAGTAAAGCCAGTGCCTCAACTTTTCTGAGTACATTTTCCATATCAGTCCTCCTCCTGTCAGGCATTTAATGTATAATTATTCCTTATCCTAATGCAAGCCTGATTGTTGTCGGACGTCCTGATGTCTCTCGGGAAGGCTTGTGGTAATATACATGCCGGCTCTTTTGTTGCTCACGATATCCGGCACTGAAAAATCAAAGGCAGGTCATAAAAAAAAGGGCTTGGATACTGCAAGCCCTTTTTTTCAGGTATACGCTGTATTCTCTATACCTTATTTTTTCTTCTTTGACTTTACCTTTGGCTTTGCTGCTGCTTTTGCCTTTGCCATGCCGTCTCCTTTCTCGCGTGCAAGTTATTCTCAACTCCTTATACTTACACTTGATTCAGTTACTTCTTACGGCATTCATTAAAAAAACTTTAGAATGTTTCAGTGCCGGGTGTCGTCACCTGATTTCCCGGTCCCGGGGTCAGCCTGTAAAGGATATTCCCGTTCACCTTTCACGGCCGGAAGCATGGGTTTATCCATGAGCAATACACCGTCAGCCAGCTTCAGCCAGCGAAGGGGGAATGTGATAGAAAATATTGTCCCGCACTCTTCCCTGCTTTCCACCTTAATGTTCCCATAATGTTCTTCGATGATGTGTTTTACAAAGGGAAGCCCCATACCGACACCATTTGCCTTTGTGGTAAAAAAATTGTCGAACACCCTGTTTATGTGTTTTTCGGGAATGCCGCAGCCCGTATCGGTTATGTCCACTGTTATACTGTCTGTCTTTTCCCGCGTTACCGTTTTTATGGTCCCTCCCGCAGGAGTAGCTTCCAGTGCGTTCTTGAGTATATAGAAAAAAGCCGTTCGCAGCACATTCCTGTTCATGTTCATCATTAAGGGGGTCTCTGACAAATCGGCAATCAGCGCTACTCCTTTCAATTCCGCCTGTGCCCTCACAAGCACAAGCGCCTCACCCATCAGTCCGTTGAGATCCTCATAATGAAAGAGCGATTTTTTTCTCTCGATGAGTGAGCTGAATTCACGCACAATCTGTTCAAGTTTTTCGCATTCGCCAAGAATAACTTCCATGTCTTTTTGTTCGTCCTGATTGACCTTTTTCCCATCAAGCATCCGCCTGCACAGCATTCCGATGACAACAACGGGATTTGTTATCCTGTCAGCTATATTCAGGGCAATGAGGCTTGCCGTTCTCTCGGCAACGAGATGGTCTATGTCGTTTGCATACTTTTCGGCAAGGGCAAGGGATGTCTCAATTTCTTCAAGCAGTCTGCTGTGTCCTGTGACGTCCCGTTCAATCGTTGAGATCCCGGTGATATTGCCCTCTTTGTCAACCAATTTTGTAACGGTCAGCCATACATCAATAATTCTTCCCTCTCTCGTGATTCTTGTGGTCTGTAAAGAGCCCGCTGCCTTCGCGGTCTTTATGGTATTAAGAAGTGCGACCCCTTCCTCCCTTCTGTCTTCCGGGATTATTGATGATATCTTCATTGTGAGTGCCTCGGCTTCCGAATAGCCATACATTTTCTCAGCGCCCCTGTTCCAGGCAATGATACTCCCTTCCAGGTCCCACGCTGTCACCGCGTCCCCTGACTGTAAAACAATGTCCGCCAGCAGCCTGTATTTGTCCTCCCTGATATTTTCCCTGTTCCCTGATTTCTTCCGATTCAGGGAGCTCCTCGCCTCAGAATGAGCGTCATGGACAGGTCTTTTCCGGCTCTTTCTTTTTTTATTCATGGGACAGTAAATGACTCTGTTCTCACGGCAGTTGCGGATGTATCTCTTCTGCAGAGGCGCCTCTGCCTGTACGGGAGGTTATCGGGTCTACTCTTTTAAATGTATACGGATATGCCCGTCTTTCACTTTTATGTTCTTTACCCCCTCGGAAAAGAGCGCCCAGAACCCCCCTTCATCTCCAAACTCTTCCACCAGGTTTTTGTTCTTTAAGTGGCCCAGCCAGGCGTTCGGAATCGGAATCCCTCCCAGTGAAACCCCTTTCAATGCCACAACAAGCTGACCCTGCTCGTAGTTAAGGATCATACCAAGTGTAAGCCGAAGCGTCTTGCCGCCAAGGAA
>JBFKMY010000175.1:0-5376 GCA_041629615.1 Thermodesulfovibrionia bacterium
AAGATTCATTCTTATTATTATGGTATTTTTTTTCATGCCTGGCTGTTCCACGGTAATGGTTCCTGTCAATGATTCTTCATCCGGTGAAATCAGGGGGAACCTGTCAATTGATTTCATCGATGTCGGACAGGGCGACAGCACATTTATTGTTTCAGACAACGGCGAAAATATGTTGATTGATGCCGGCAGTCCCTCAGGAGGGCAGCGATGCATTCTTTTACATGACAACAGGGAGACATACAATCGAAGATGTGCGCAGTCCAGGCTGGACGTCCTGGTTATGGGTCTTATTATGTGCTGCAGGTATTTATGCCCTGGTGCCTGTTGCCCGTGTTCTTCAGAGGTTTGTCTATGATATATTCGGAAAAGAGTTCTTCACCTATGCCGTCCTGTTTGTCATAGGAACTGCATCTTCTGGAATACGGCCTGCTTTCTTTCTTTGTGTTCAGGGCCCTCAGTCACAATATTCGTGACTGGACGATATATGTAACCACAATATTATTTACATTGTTTTTTGGTATCACCGATGAAAGTATTCAATGGATGGTTCCTGAAAGATATTGGGGACTTAAAGATGTTTGGATAAATCTCCTTGCCGGTGTGATTTTTGTGCTGGCTCTCTGGAAGGGAATTAAACCCCGCAAAATATGCGAACCTGTCAGGAAATTATCTATAAATATGCTGGCGATCATGATGGCCATCAACTTGCTATTCATAGGATTATGTCTTTCCAATACACCAGATGCCGTAAAGAGATACACGGCAATTTTCCCGTCTCTGACATGGCTTAGGAATGAGGAACCCATGACTGAGTATGGCTTTAAACACAGGGACCCTGAAATAGGGACCTTCTATTCCAGACTTGAGGTGCATGATATAACTTCAACAGATCGCGCCTACGGGAAAATATACGGGGAACTGATTCGCAAAGAAGATAAGGGGGAAGTGGACCATGCATCAGCATTTAAAAAATATACTCCCTATACAAACATATTTATGCATGAATTCCTCATCCATGTATCACGAAGGGATTATGAACTTGGGGAATTCAGACATTCACAGGGCAGGGAAAATAAATTAGTTGCCCTTAAAGAGAACCGGATTGTTGAAACGTATTTTGAAAATACACTGAAGCACTCGGGTCAATCGTGGACCCGTGAACAGAGAGAGCTTTTAGGAGATGCCTCTTCTCTCATGAGTGAAGACTACTCAAGCCAGGCAGGAAGAATGATTACCGCATTCACGCCGCGGACAGTATGGTTTTTTATCATTGCCATGGCGGGCACCGTATGGGCATCGGGTGAAATCTGGAAAAGAAGACTCAGTGCCGGTTAAGCGCCCTGTATATGAGGCTTGCCGCAGTTTCCTTTACATACCTGAGCCTCGTTGTAAACAGGCATCCCTGTCTGTATGTGGTCTTGACTGTATTCAGGTCACTGCCCAGAAGGTTGACCTCCGGGTCGCCCCATAAGGCAAAGGCCGTCCTGTATGTATCAATATCGTTCAGGTTTATGCCCATTATCTCGGCAGCCACGATGTCCACCGCTAAAATGCTTTCTCCGGCCACAATGGCACCGGTGAATTTAGGAGTACTCTGTATTTCATCATATTGGTTTCCCCATATGCCGTCCACAATACAGAAATGGCTTGAAATGACCTGGTTCATATCGATGACGGCTTTGCGGATAAAGGGATGATACATTAATTTTTGTTTTCTCGTAGGAATAAATCCAAAGATATTTTTCATGCAGAGCGTCACCCCGGCCAGTGAATGAGTTTTCATTTTGGCAATATTGATTACGTAGTCGTGCTCAAACACGCTGGCATTAAAGGGCATTTCTCTTGTGTGACAGGGTCTGGGGATGGTTTTCCACACAATGTCGGAGGTACGTATATCCTCAAGCTGTACATTGGGGAACTCCTGGACCAGGCGGTCATATCCCAGTTTTTGAAATGCGTTGACTGTATCACTGCAGGACTCCCCGATTGTTACCCGGGGGCACTCATGAAGTCTTTCGAGAACTGCCCTTACAATACCAGTGTCAATGGTCAGACCTTCTTCAGGAGGCCGGCCTCCGGTAAGATTGGGTTTGATATAGACACGACTGCCACTCACACTGAAATTCAGCGCATCCAGTGCTTGACAGGCGCCCCTGTATGCGTCGTCAGTCCCGGCAAGATATACATCCCTGCAATTCATAGCCATGGCGCGTATACACGTATCATAGCAGATCCTTGAGCGTAAGCTCAGCAAGAGAAAACCATTTTCTGGGATCAAAAAACCATTGATTGATGCGCAGGCCGGCTTCATCGGCCATCTCTCTGACATCAGACCTGCTGAATTTCTTGCACACTTCAGTGTGAATTGTTTCGTATTTGTCCAGTTCCACCGTCAACCCAAGTTCATCTATTGTTACCTCTACCCTCTGTTTTGCCTGAAGGTGCATTTCCACTCTTGCCTTATCTTCGTTAAAGAATGCAACATGATCGAAATGAGATGGATCAAAGTTTGCACTCAACTCCCGGTTGAGAACATGCAAAACATTTTTATTGAATTTTGATGTAACTCCCCGTGAATCGTTGTATGCCATTTCCAGTGCAGCTTTTGGCTTGAGCATGTCGAAGCCGACAAGGAACCGGTCTCCGGGGTTCATGGAGTCTGCTACAAGACGCATGAATTTCCTTCGCGTTACCGCATCAAAATTACCAATAGTACTGCCCAGGAAGAAAATAATCCTGGGGCGGTCTGATGGAAGCCTGTCCATGTGAATGGTAAAATCCGCGACTATCCCCAGCACCTCCAGTGCGGGATAGATTGTACGCAGTTCCTGCGAAGCATTCACCAGTGCGGTGCTGCTCACATCAACCGGAATGTACCGTAAACGGCGCAGCTTTTCTTCATCAGCAGCATCCAGAAACATCCTGATTTTCCAGTTTGCCCCTGACCCCAGCTCTACCAGATCGCCTTCTTTAAAAGAAGCCATTATTTCCGGAGCAGCCTTTTGCAGTATGGATATCTCCGTCCGCGTGGGGTAATATTCAGGTAAACTGCAGATTCTCTCAAAAAGCTCAGAACCGCGGGCATCGTAGAAATACTTGCTCGGTATATATTTTCGGGTTGACGTTAGTCCTCGGGACACATCTTTTGCTATTTCATTGCGATACGAATCGTCTACATGACTGCGAACTTCAAGGCGGTCCTGCTTATATATCAGATGAGAGTTCATTGTACGCTCCTTTTCAGTAATTTTACCGGCACGGAACAAACCGTACGGTGGTCTTTGCATCCTGTGACACTTTTTTCAGCAGCATGATGGTGCGGTCAATCTCTTCCGCCGTATTTTGAAAACCCAGAGATAACCGGATGGAACAGTGTGCTTCTTCTTCTGACAGCCCCATTGCAAGCAATGCATGCGACGGTTTGGGCGATCCCGACCGGCAGGCAGACCCCGATGAAAAGGAAATGCCCTGCTGGTCCATGGCCATGACTAAAGACTCTCCCCGCAGCCCCGGCAAATGCATGTTCAATGTATTCGGCAGTCTCAATTCAGGATGACCGTTCAGACGGGCTTCCGGGATGAATTCCCTGATGCCTTTTTCCAATGTGTCCCGCAGGACGCCGATTCTTCTCATTCCGGGAAGACGCTGAATGGCAGATTCAGCTGCCTTCCCAAGGCCGGCAATCCCGGCAGTGTTTTCTGTCCCGGCACGCAGGGAACCTTCCTGCTTGCCCCCGTGAATAAGGGGAGCGATTGTTATCCCCCTGCGAATGTAGAGGGCACCGACACCTTTAGGTCCGTACAGTTTGTGCCCTGACAAGGTCAAGAGGTCGACCCCGAGTGCTTCCACGTCTACCGGGATTTTACCCACTGCCTGAGTCGCATCACAGTGAAACGGGATGCCATGCTGCCGGCAGATCCGGGCCATCTCTGCCACGGGCTGAAGCGCGCCCGTTTCATTATTGGCAAGCATGATACTTACCAGACAGGTCTTATCGTCTATAGCAGACTCTAAATCATCGGGGTCCACGAGTCCTGCAGCATTGACCCCAAGGCAGGTTATTTTAAATCCATATCTTTCCAGCCATGCACAGGCCGACAATATCGAGGGATGTTCAACAGAAGAAGTGATAATATGGTTTTTTTCTTTCCCGTTGACGAAGGCTACTCCCTTTAAAGCCTGATTGTTGGCTTCCGACCCCCCTCCGGTAAAGATAATACGACGGGCCGTGCAGTTGAGCAGCTGGGCGACACTTCTGCGTGCCGACTCAAGAGCAAAGTGTGCGCTCCTCCCTTCATTATAAATGCCTGACGGGTTTCCATATTGATGTTCCAGATAATCCATCATAATCTGACGGACTTCGGGGTCTACAGGGGTTGTAGCATTATGATCGAGGTAAATACGATCAATGGAAGAAACGTGATCTTGAAAACGTATCATGCTGTCGGCAATACCGTATTCACCCGAATGTACGTGTACTGCTCCCTCTCCCCTGACGAGTTTTACCACATCACACAGGAGCGCTTTATACACGGGAAATCCTGAAACAGGATCATACCGTTTCAGGTCTGTTACATCATTAATATTGCATTCCTGCCAGGCCTGCGGTCCAACGGGACCGCCGCCGCCCATGTTGGCATCAATTGAGCCCTTCACTATATCGTCTGTGACAAATGCCCGCAGTGTGACTGCACCCCTCGCTGTCCTGATACTGACACGATCGCCGCTCTCAATCCCCCGCTCGCCTGCATCGCTGCTGTTTATCGTGACAACGGGTTCAGGCCGCTCTTTACAGAGTCCCGGGATTCCATGATGCTGTGAACGAAAGTCACTGTTCACCCGTGAGCCCGAGTTGAAGATCAGCGGGTATTGTTGTGCCATTTCGGGCTGCGACAGAGGTCCTTCACGGGGTTCCGTATATACCGGCAACGGATCGTATCCATGTTCTTCAAGGATGGTGGAGCAGATTTCAAATTTGGCCGTGGGTGTGTCAAACCCGGGCATACTGTCTGATCGTAATAATCCTTTCTCCCATTTTTTATACTGCATGAGGGCAGGGGGCAACTGAACAGTATTTCCTGCCGCACGCACGTCTTCAAGGGAAAATCCGGAACCTTTCAATGCATGCCGGAGAAGTTCATCCTCGCTTTGGGGATAGAGGTGGCCGTAACCGAGTCGCCGGGCCAGTTCCGCCATAATAAAAAAGTCATTCCGGGCTTCTCCCAAAGGATCAATAACTTTCTCCCTGATGCGGAAAAGGGGGCCATAGGTCATATAGGATTCAATTTCGTACATTGTCGTGCCCGGAAGGACAATATCTGCAAACGCGGCATCTGCTGTCAACTGCCGGTCTATACAGACGAGAAAATCAAGAGC
>JBFKMY010000176.1:0-5362 GCA_041629615.1 Thermodesulfovibrionia bacterium
CCTTTATGATAGAGAGAGCCGGAATTGAATATGCAGCCCGCCCGCATGGGAGAAAGCAGAGCAGAAATGAGAGAACAAGCTGGTCACTTTACAAGAACATCATTTGATTCATCGGTAATATTTACCTGTGCAGTGGTCTTTATTGCATTCACCCTTGCATGCAGTTTCCCTGCAGCAGCAGAACGCAATGACAGTGCGCCCTCTGCATCTGATTCCCTTGATAGAGCAACGCCTCAGCATGATGCAAGCGATGACAGCAGGGCTTTGACACAGCCATCAGATGAGGACAGGACTGAAAACCTTTTTGGACCGCTCATTGCTGATATCCGCTGGCCCCATTTCTCCATTGCATACCATTACTATATGGACGATGACGAACTGAGTAATGTAGTGGCAACCAGTTTCGGTGAAACCATGCCCCTCCTTATCGGCAGCAGCCCCTTTGCGGGCACATGGGAAGTGGGTATTCAGGCCGCTGTATTTGCTGTATTTGACATTGATACTGAATCGAAAGACCTTGTAAATGCCGACTACTGGGTGGGGTTCCCCTTCAGCTATCGCCATCGTAATTTCTCGGCCATCCTCCGCATTTTTCATCAGAGTTCCCACATAGGTGACGAGTATCTTTTGCGAAACCGCATTGACAGGATAAATCTCAGTTACGAAAGTGTTGACCTGAAACTGTCCTACGATTTCAAGGAGTGGTTTCGTGTGTATGCCGGCGGCGGCCATATATTCCGCAGAGAGCCTGAGGACCTCAAACCATGGTCAACACAGTTTGGCTTTGAATTGAGAAGCCCGCGGACATATATAATAAAAAATCCGGTATTGCCCGTAATAGGAGCGGACTTCAAGAGCAGGGAGGAGACGTCGTGGAAAACTGACGTGTCCCTGAGAAGCGGCATCCAGTTTAACAAGAAACTGATAAATAACCGCGAATACAGCTTGCAGATCATGCTCGAGTACTTCAACGGCTATTCACCTAACGGGCAATTCTATGAACGTCAGATCAACTATCTGGGGCTGGGCACGCACTTTTATTTTTAGCAGTGGCGTTTGTTCCGGGTCAATAAAAACTGCAAAGAGTTCTTTTGCAGCATGCGGAAGGAGGGATAATATCCGTGGCTGACCTTTTGGTAAAACTGTACGAATTGCCTGATGTCAGGACGCTCGTCGGTAAAATGCGCAAAGAGGGGGTCCATGTCAGAAGGGCAATGGTGTATGAAAAGCACCGGGTACTCGGGTGGGTCCAACACAATTTCGGCGGGGACTGGGCAAGTGAGTGTGATACCGCCTTCAGCAACTCCCCTGTCTCGTGCTTTATTGCAACAGAGCATTCGCATATTACAGGGTTCGCCTGTCATGACTGCACTTGCAAAAACTTTTTCGGTCCCATGGGTGTTGCAGAGCATGCCCGTTCACGGGGGATCGGGAAGGCATTACTTCTTTCCTGTCTTGACGCGATGTCCTGCAGCGGGTATGCCTACGCAATCATCGGGGGCGTTGATTCAACGGAAATATATAAAAAGGCCGTTGACGCCATTGAAATCCCCGGGTCATCCCCCGGTATATATCGTGACCGGCTGAAGTGAAAGGGTTTCCTCTCCCGCGAAACGTCCTGCATGAGGCATGGTCCGGGAGCGGAAAATCCATGACAGCACGAAAGAAGTACGGTATAATTTTATCAGGGATAAGGCGGCGTCATTATGAGCAGGGATATAGTCCTTAAGGATTTAAACTCCGGTAAACACTACTCCATCACCCTGCCCTGTGTACTGGGTCGCGGGCAGGATGCGGACCTGTCATTTCCTGATGTTACCATCTCACACCGGCACGCGCGCATTGCGGAAACAGATGAGAGCCGTATAGTTATTGAGGACCTTCAGAGTGCGAACGGTGTTTTTGTCAGCAATGTGAGGATCAGGGACAAAACGCTTCTGAAACCGGGGGATTCGATCCTGCTGGGAAAGACAGAACTCCTGCTGACCGAATCAGAAAAGCACATCCCCGAACAGACCGTTATCCTCCACTCACTTGGTCGCGTTGAAGAGGAGAGGCTGGACCACGAAAGACTCAAAGGGATCTATGAAATTACCAGTGAACTGGCTACAAGCCATGATGTCGGAAGCCTGGGGGATAAAATCTTTACCAAATTCAAGGAACTGTTTAAACATGACCGCGGCTATATCGCCTCATTCGAGGAAGACAGTTCCCTGAAACCTCTCTGTTTATGTTCTATTGATGAAACTCTTCCCCTGAGCACGACGATCATCAAGAGGCTGCTCCGGAGCGGCGAATCATTTATTCTTGAAGATGCACTCAGTGACATGGCGTTAAAAGAACAGGAAAGTATTCTGGCGTTAAATGTAAGGTCTGCAATGTGTGTTCCCCTCATCTATAACAATCAAATCTATGGCCTCATCTATCTGGACCGGAATGTTCCGGGAGCGTACCAGCAGGAAGACCTGCAATTTTTACGAAGCATCGGCTTCATCCTTGCCCCGCTCATTGAAAATGCCCGTCTCTGGTCAGAACTGAGCAACCGGTATGCCGATACGGTGACAACCCTGAAGAAGACGGAAGCCCGGTTGATTGAGACTGAACGGACAGCAGCGTATGTCCGTCTGGCGCACGCCATGGCCCATGAAATCAGAAATCCTGTCATGGTAATCGGAGGCAGACTGAGGAGGCTGCTCAAAGAAGCAGTGGAAGAAAAGCAAACAAATAAACTCAGGGACATTATGACCTCGGTCGAACGGGTAGAAAGTGTTCTCCGGGAAGTGGACAGTTTTGTAAAAATTCCCCGTCCCAGAAAATCTCTCAACAGGATTGACAGCATTGTTCAGGAAGTAATTGAAGGGCATACTGAAGTATGGCAGGAAAAATCCATTCATCCTTCTTTTACAGTACATTCTCCCCATCTCATGATCTCCCTTGATCCTGATCTCTTCAAAAAAGCGGTACGAATGGTCTTAAGGGAAATTTTCTTTACCCTTGCCAAAGGATCGACCCTGAACATCTCTTTGCAGGACAATGGCAGTGATATCGAAATTGTCTTTGGTGAAGTTGATGATCGAAAGCGTATGTGTGAGCCTTATGATCCGGCCGTAAAGGACAGGCCGTGGAGCCTCGGCCTCTTTCTTACCATAGCGCAAACGATACTCACCGATCACGGAGGGTCGGTCCTTCTGGACCCGCTTGCACATGTGGCATTTCCCGTTATAATGCGATTGTCGAGAACAGAAAAACACTACTATCAGGAGGACAAGAAATCGTGAGTGCCTGCTCCCGGTGGCAGAAAGCGTCCGGTTGCCCGACGTGCCGGAGAACGGCGTGAAACAGTGAAAGAAATTGATTGACAACATGCTGGCACTATGTTATTTTTGGATATACAAAAGGAGTCCCAAAACCTTTTTATATCGGGCAAACTACATCATATCAGAGATACTATAGTACATATACCATTCTAAAGAGAGGGGCAGAATGAACGAATTTAAGGTGCGTCATTTATTTCTCTTTGTACTTCCTTTTTTGCTGTGTGCCTGCAGCTCTACCAAATACGTTGAGAAAACGCCTCCATCGAGGCTCGTTGGCATTACCCTTGCAAAAAGCATAGACAGGCAGGACACAAGAGGTATTCCTGTGGATGTGACCACAGATTTTTCCACCCTGGATGATGAAGTCATTGCCCACGTGGAACTTGAAAATATCTCGGGGAGGCACCAGTTGAGATGGGACTGGCATGACCCGAAAGGCAATGTGTATTATTCTACCGGCAATTATCCGGTTGAGGCTTCAAGGGGCAAATATCTGCCGGAACTGACAGCATGGCACAGTCTGGCCGTCCAGGGTGATAAAGCGGTTAATTATCCCGGTCAGTGGGAGGTGAAGGTGTATCTGGACGACAGCCTTATGGAATCCAGAAGCTTTTCCCTGAATGCCATGTCAGATGTTGATGAATTCCCTGCTACAGGGCTAAAGCCCTATCCCAAGGACTGGGGCCTTATCATAGGCATAGAAGACTATTCAAGCCTTCCCAGTGTGGATTATGCCAGAAAGGACGCGGTCATTATCAGGGAGTATTTAAATAAAATACTGGGGGTGCCTGAGGAAAACATAATCGCTTTAATTGACGGGGATGCAACAAAGGGAAGGATCGAAGGATATCTCAAGCAGTATCTTCCGGCAAATGTTGCAAAGGATTCCACGCTGTACGTATATTATGCGGGGCATGGCGCACCTGATATGGAAAAGGGGGAGCCCTATCTTGTTCCCTATGACGGGGACACCCGCTTTCTTATGCAGACAGGGTATAAGCTGAAGAGCTTTTACGAGGACCTGGACAGTCTCAAATTACAAAGGGTCTACGTGTTCCTCGATTCCTGCTTCAGCGGTGTTGCCTCAAGGGCCGCTGAAATGCTTACAAAAGGTGCCAGACCGGCACTTGTCCATGTTGAGGACGTTAACATCGATTCTGATAATCTCATTGCGTTCAGTGCATCAAAATCCAATGAGGTAAGCAATGCCTATCCTGAAACGCGGCACGGCCTTTTCACCTACTATCTCCTCAGGGCGCTGCGTGGTGAAGCAGATGCCAATGATGATCAGTGGGTAAGTGTAAAGGAGGCATTCACTTTTGTGAAAGAGCATGTCACAAGAACCTCCCGCAGGATGGGCACGGAACAGACACCGGTGATCATGCCTTCACTGGATGTTCTCAAGGATCTGGCCATCAGCAGGTCATTAAGGTAAATCATGGCATCCAGTCTGAACGACAGATGATCCGGTCGTACAGGTCATTTATTGGTGCTTGTGTTCTCCTGACGCTCCTGTTGTCAGTCCCTTCAGTAACGGGGAAGGACATCATGTGGGTGACAGAAGAAGGAACAAGTGCAATGGAAGGTATCAGCAGGGAAGAGGCAAGGGAACGCGCGGTAAAAGACGCACTCCGCAGAGCAGTCAGGAAGGCCGTGGGTGCTGACATTTCAGAAGAGTCTCTTGTTATTAACTTCAGAATGTCAGGGAGCATTGTCAATGCAATACCATACGGCAGGGTGACCGATACAGCAGTTATCGAGGAAGGCATAGTCAATGTTCACAGGGACGGACATCAGTCCCCTTCGACGGTATACAGGGTCAAAATCAGGGCGGGCGTTGTTGAAGAGAGATCAGGGTCTGATGCTTCTTTCAGAATTGAAGCAGCACTTGACAGGTCCAGCTATAAAGAAGGTGATGAAATGGCCCTGAAAATCAGGTCAACAAAGGACTGCTACATTGCCGTATTTAATATAGTGGAGGGCGAAAAGATTATCAGGCTGTTTCCCAACAAATTTCAGAAAAGCAACTTTGTCCTTGCAGGACA
>JBFKMY010000177.1:0-5333 GCA_041629615.1 Thermodesulfovibrionia bacterium
CCTGTCATGAAGGATTTTTCTGAATATGATGTATTCCGCTGTGTGCACAAGCCCTTTGAATTACACGACATAATGAGCGTAGTCAAAGATGCCATAGACTCCACTGTGACAGAAATCACCAAAGAAACGGCGCGATAGGAAATTCCCCGAAGGGCTGTGTCAGGAGAGGAGGTCCCTGTTTATCCGTATATCCATACGGCGTTTGATACTTTCAATATAGGCCAGAATTGCCTGACTGCTTTTAGATGAACGGAACATTGAGCGCAGCTGGTCCTTATTTGCTGCATCCATTGATTCAAGAATCTTCACTTCATCGGATGAAAGCTCTGCTGTTTCTCCGATTAAATTGCTCATTTTGGCGACAATTATGTCGTCTCTCATATTGTTTTCAAATATCTGGGGACTCAGTCGGTTTAATTTTAACGCCCTTCTGTATACTTCCTGACTGAATACGCCATTTCTCTGAAAATAGGGCGTATTGATTATTGCCTGCTGCAACTCTTCTTCGCTTACTTTTATCCCTGCTTTCGGGGCTGCTGCAATCAGTACCGCCCTGTTTATCAGCGTAGCGAGGACCCTGTCTTCAAGGTTCATTTTTTCAATTTCCTCAGGACTTGTATTCTGGTCCTTGAGACGCTGTATTTCATTGTCATGTGCACGCCAGAACTCATCGAGGGTAATCTTCTCATCATCAATCTCGGCCACGTACAGTACAGTCATGTTGTCCTTCGGGCCAATCCCCCAGAAAATAAAGGCGAAAGAGATCATTATGGTGATGGCTGAAAGGAGGAACCCCGTAAAGAACTTATGGCTGCGCATTATTTTCAGCATAGATTACTATAGCCTATGGGCCGGCGAAAGGGCAAGGGAAGGGGCCCTATCCGTACACCTCATCGAGGATTTTCTTTGCACCTTTTGAAAGGAGCTTTTCAGCCAGCCGGGTTCCCAGTGATTCTGCTTCTTCAGGCTTGCCTTCAATCCTGTCTTTAATAAGTGTTTTGCCGTCCACACTTCCTACCAGACCATCCATTGCAAGTTTCCCGTTCACTAATTGAGCATAGGCAGCGATCGGTACCTGGCAGCCTCCCTCCAGTTTCCTGAGGCACGCCCGTTCCGCCCTGACGCAGATCGACGTTTCATCATGGTTTAACTTTTTAAGCAGACCGTTAATAAATCCGTCATCCACCCGGCACTCTATTCCCACAGCACCCTGACCTATGGCGGGAAGACTGATGTCAGCAGGCAGGATTTCGGTTATCCTGTCTGCGTGGCCAAGTCTTTTTACTCCGGCGGTCGCAAGAATGATCGCGTCAAACTCTCCCTCATCAAGTTTTCTGAGCCTTGTATCAACATTGCCGCGCAGCTGGGTGATCTTAAGGTCAGGTCTCCTGTTGAGGAGCTGACACATCCGCCTGAGACTGCTTGTGCCGACATTTGCTCCCTCCGGCAGATCTTTAAAGCTTTTAATCTTTTTGTCGTTGCTGACTGCTGACCGCTGACTGCTGACCGCTGCAGTTATAAATGCGTCTCTCGGATCTTCCCGTTTTGTGATAACAGCGAGGTGGAGCCCTTCGGGCAGATCTGTGGGGACATCTTTCATGCTGTGCACGGCGAGGTCAGCCTCTCCCCTCAGCAGGGCCTCTTCAATCTCTTTTACAAAGAGGCCTTTCCCTCCCACCTGTGCCAGGGGAACATCAAGTATCTTGTCTCCCGTGGTCTTAATTTTATTAAGTTCAACGTCAAGTTCAGGGTCAATATCTTTCAGCAGCGATTTTATCCACTCTGCCTGCCAGAGTGCCAGTTTACTCCCCCGCGTTGCAATAACTACCCTATGTTTTGTCATTATTATCACTTTCTATATCTAATTTAAATATTTTCTGGACAATATCCAGCATTTGTTCTTTGTTCTCTTCGTCGGACTTAAGCGCTGCCGTAGGAGGATGAATGAGCTTGTTTACAATTGAGCAGGTCAGATTCTCAATTGATCGTATTTTGTTTTCTTCCATCGGGCCCATCCTTGAAAGTGTTTTTTCCAGTTCCGTCTTTCTGATTTCCTCTGCCTTGTTGCGCAGGGCAACAATAGTCGGCGTTGCAGTCAATGAAGCCGTCCACTTCAGAAAAGATCCAATTTCATCATCCACGATCTGTTCGGCTTTTTCAGCCTCTTTGCCCCGTTCCTCAATATTTGTGTCCACAATCCCCTGCAGGTTATCGACGTCGTAAAGATACACATTGTCAAGATCATTTATCGCCGGGTCAATATTTCGCGGCACGGATATATCAATGATGAACATTGGTTTTTGTTTTCTTTCTTTCATTATCACGTGCGTCTGTTTTTTGTCTAAAATGTAGCGGGAAGCACCGGTTGAGCAGATTACAATATCTGTGTATCGCAGTTCCTGCGTGAAATTTTCAAACAGGACGACCTTGCCGTGAAACTCCAGTGCAAGCTCCTCTGCTCTCGCAGCGGTACGGTTTGTCACATACACGTCCTGCACCCCGCTGTTTATCAGATGTCTGGCAGCAAGTTCCGCCATTTCGCCGGCCCCGATAAGCATAAAAGATTTACTGGCAAGATCGTCAAATATTTTCTTTGCCAGCTCAACGGCTGCAAAACTGATACTGACAGCGCTTTCAGCTATTTTTGTCTCTGTCCTGATCCGTTTTGCTACAGAGACGGATTTCCTCATCAGCCTGTTCAGGAAAACACCGGTGGTCTTATTGTTGAGGGCAGCCTCATATGCATCTTTCAACTGACCGAGAATCTGAGGCTCTCCCACGACCATCGAATCGAGGCTGGATGCGACCCTGTACATATGCCTTATTGCATCCTGACCTTTAAGTATGTAAAGGGACCTGTCAAGCAGGTCTCTCGGCACGTTGTGAAAACCGGAAATAAAATCTTTAATGCTTTCTATTCCTGCATTGATTTCATTTACCCCTGCATATATCTCAACTCTGTTGCATGTTGATAATATAATATTTTCTTTTATTTCGTGGGAGGCCTTCAGGAGTTGAATGGCCTCGCTGAGCTTGGTACCGTCAAAGGCTATCTTTTCCCTGACCTCTATGGGAGCTGTCTTGTGGTTAAGTCCGACTACCAATATGTTCATAATTGCAGAACGTCCCTGGAATCCTCAGTTTATTTACCTGAATACGTGGCTTCCTTTCAGGATCAGGCTCACACCGAAAAAGGCGAATATTATTACGGCAAAACCGACGATCGAGAGGATGGCCGCCTTTTTGCCGCGCCAGCCGACCGTAAGCCTGAGATGAAGCACCAGTGCATAAATAAGCCAGGTAATAAGAGACCAGACTTCCTTGGGGTCCCATCTCCAGTAACTTCCCCATGCACTGTTGGCCCATATTACCCCTGTGATCATGGCAAAGGTCAAGAGGGGAAAACCCAGGGTGATGAGATGGTAATTAATATCGTCGAGGACCTGAAGGCTCGGCAGCTTCTGGAAAAGACCTCCCAGCTTCTTGGATTTCACAAAGCGTTCCTGCAAGAGGTACATGATGCCTATGCCGCATGCCATCGCAAAGGCAGCGTCCCCCAGAAATGCCAGGATCACATGAATTCCAAACCAGTAGCTTTGCAGTACAGGGCTCAACACCTTTATTTCCCGTGGAAAGATAGAGGCCGAGAACATCAGGACAAACACTATGGGCATGATGAAAGAGCTTAAAAGGCCAAGTTTATAGCGGAATTCATGAAAAAAGAACAGGATGAGAACGCACCATGAAAAAAAAGACGTTGCCTCATGCATATTTGTCACCGGGATGTGTCCGCCTTCTCCATACCTGACAATAATATTGGCTGTATGAAAGAGAAATCCGAGGACCGCCATATAGAGTGCTGTTCTTGAGGTTTTTTTCCTGCCCCGGAAAATCTCAACGATCCCTGCAATTGTGGCAATAAAATAAAAGGTGAGCGCCAATTCAAAAAGAAGGACATTTAATTCGATTTGCACGTTCCGTACTCCCTAAGGATAAAGACTGAATTTTAACATAATCAGCACATGAGAAAATATGCAGGTTTCTTTTCGGCTCATGTCAGCCTGTTCTTAACCTGATGATTTAAGCATTACTCGCTACTATATTTTTTGGTATAGGTGAGGAATTTGTCAATTTCACCCTGTTTATTTATTAAATCAATCCGGAATGTCTTTACGTTCTTTCGTGTTGAGGAAGCAATAAAGGAAGGGTTTTCAATCCTCTCAGGAGAATTGATTATAATAATATCCGCTTTTTTACTTACTTCCCGTGCCGAAGGCTTGATCTCTCCGTCATCTCCGATAATAAAAATTATCAGGTGAGGGTTTAAATATTTCACCGGACTGTTGCCTTCAACAACAACTCCCTTCAGGCCATCCATTTTGCCCATGGCAATATTCAGGGCACCCTCCAGTTCACTGTTGCTGCTTTTAATCCATACCACTTTCTCAGCGCCTGCCCGGGACATTATGGCAGTGTCTTTATCTTCCTGCAAAAGGACTTCGGGGTCGTCGATAACGGATGAATAGAGCGGCGTTTTCGTATACTTTATGGCCCCGAAATTATTGAGGCTGCCCAGCAAAATCGAGCAGAGCGTGGTCTTTCCCACGTTGCTGTGGGCGCCAGTTACAGAGATTACCTTGAAAGACATAGTTACAGAATACAGGATACGGGATTCAGGATACAAGACAGAGAACGATGTTGCGCGCCTGTATTTTTTTGAAAATTTTTCATTAAGCCTGCTTCAGCCTGGCGCCGAGCCAGATGTAACGCGTCATTCCGGCTGGTCCGGAATCAAAGAGGAGTAAGATTCCCGACGTAGCGGGAATGACAATTCAAACAAACCGACACTACAATGTTGACGTGACAACAGGGATATGTTATAAATTCAGCGATTACCCGGGGACGTGGTTTGAATGAGCATTATCTTTTTATTTAAAAACACATGATCACAATTGCTCTCTCTCTCATAGCGGGCATAGCCGCATTTAATGTATATCCTTTATTCCCTTTTACGATGAGCGCATTATGCATTCTTGCAGCCCTGATTATATTCCCTGTCCCCCTTCAACGCTTTCTTAAATGCCTTTTAAAAAAGAGTAAATCAGGGAGGTCATCATGTATTGGCGCGAATTTGAGGAAGAAACTGTGCATACTGCTTGTTTTTGTCACAGGCTTTCTTTACAGCGCTGTAAGACAGGATACACTCACGGAAATCACATTTCCGGACCATGACCTTATTGTTCACGGGACAATTGTCGATGTTGCAGAGCGGTCAGGAGACAAACTCCGCTTCACTGTGGATGATGTCCTTGTAGAAGGGAAGATAATGCACG
>JBFKMY010000178.1:0-5332 GCA_041629615.1 Thermodesulfovibrionia bacterium
GTGGTACCCTTCATTTTATTGAAGTAGGCTTTGAGCATTATCATACATCTTCCTGCAAGATCAGGACCTGTTTTTCATTAATAAAGACCGGACCATGTCCGCCCTGGACACAATACCTGTCATGATTTCATCGGGGTTGACAACGGGTACCCTGTTAATATTTTTTTCTGTAAAGATGTTTGCAATCTCATTCATGGTGGCGTCTTCTCTGACAGTTATGGCCGGTGACGTCATGATATCTTTGGCTGTTTTTTCACGAATAGAGACAGCGAGACAGCCTCTCCCTTTGAGGCACTGGGCTACAACACTCATGAATGTCATTTCTTTCTTCCTTACCATTTTGAAAAGAAAGTCCTTTTCGGATATCACGCCCGCCACTTTCCTGTCCTTTCTTATCACAGGCACGCCGGATATTTTATGTCTTGCCATGAGATCTGCCACCCTTTTTAATGAAATGTCCTTGTCCACAGCGATTACATCCCTCGTCATTATATCTGCCGCCTTTATTGAACTCTGTATCCTTTTTACAGCATGACGGAATGCAAACTGATAAAGCTCCCTGAAATCACCCGGTGTGATATCAATATAGCCGGGAATGTCCCTCATGGCGTCAAGAATGTCCTCGTCGGATATGTCTGCTTTAAAAGGAATGTTTTTTTCATCTTCCTGTTGTTTGCTCATATGATCCTTTTTCTCAGCCGGTATATCAAAACAAAGCTGACGATGATAAAAAATATCATAATTTCATTTCCGCTTATCGGCAATGATATAGATCATAAAGTTGATCCGGCTGGTCATGACCGGATAATCCGTAAAGAAATTCTAGACAGCGCTGATGCGTACTAAGATCTGTTAAGCACCTGTTTGTATCAAATTATTAGTTAATTTTATACGGTAATTACGGTTCAGGAAAATAGTGAGGAGGTGATATAATTTGAGACAGGAAAGGGGTGATGCTCAATGAAATATTTATAAACAGACCCGGAGGTTAATTCAGGGGAAATAGGAACATATAAAGGGAGGGTTCACATGAAAGGAAAAATACTTTTATTGGATTTAATTGCACTTCTGGTAATTGTTATCATACTGCCAACCTTGGCCGGAGCCCACTGTGATACGCTTGAGGGCCCCGTAGTTCTGACAGCAAAGGCGGCCCTTGAAAAAGGAGATGTAACATCCCTTTTAAAATGGGTCGGCAAAGAACACGAAATGGAAATCACAGAGGCATTTAAAAGGACGCTCAAGGTAAGAAAACTGAGCGCAGAGGCAAAGGAACTGGCTGACATGTATTTCTTTGAGACCCTCGTGCGCATTCACCGGGAAGGTGAAGGAGCACCCTATACCGGCCTGAAACCGGGTGAGGCCGTAGACCCTGCTGTTGCCCTTGCAGACAAGGCCCTGGAATCAGGATCTGTAGACAAGCTGGCTGAAGTCCTGCCGAATGCAATGGCCAAGGGAATCCGTGAACGATTTCACCGGGCGGTTGAAACAAGAAAGCATGCAGATGAAAGCGTCGCGGCAGGCCGTGAATTCGTAGAGGCGTACGTAATCTTTACCCATTATGTAGAAGGCCTGCACGGGCTTATAAAAGCCGGCCCCGCTCATCATGATGCAGCCAAAGGATCTGACGCAGGCGGACACGGGCATTAAATAATAAATCGTTTTATATCAGCATGGGCGCAGGTCAATGGTGGTTGATTATGAGGAGCGAATAGCAAGGTGTACCGGTTTATGGTAAGGAATGTTCGAACGAATGATATAGATAATAGTTAAATATTGTTATATAATTTTCTTCTTTATAGAGCGTTTAAAATGGGATCATGAATCGTACTCGACATAAAACAGGATGTATTCTTCTCGTCCTTATTATTTGCCTGGCTCCCCTTATGGCATCAGCCACGCCTGACTACGCTGAAGAAACAAAACAGGGCTGCCTGATCTGCCACCTTGAAGAGGACGGCGGGGATATGAATGAAATGGGACTTGAGTTTTCCGCATCCGGTTATGTCTGGCCTCCTGAAGGGGGTTACCGGGTTCTTGGCCCGGTGCGCAAGACCGTCCGCTTTGCCTTCGGAGTATTTCACATCATCGCCGGGTTCATGTGGTTCGGTACTATATTGTATGTACATTTAATCCTGAAACCGGCATACGCCTCGCGCGGACTGCCGAAAGGTGAAGTAGCACTCGGAATGATATCAATGATCATAGTGGGAATCAGCGGAGTGCTTCTTACAATTTCGAAAATCAGAAGTCTTGATGTACTGTATTCCAGCCCCTGGGGAATAACGCTGAGTGTCAAGATTGCGCTTTATCTTATCATGATATCCTCTGCCCTGTTTGTTGTCCTTTTTATCGGTCCCAGACTTAAAAAAGGAATGAAAAAGTCAGTAACGCAGATACCCGAAATATTTGATCCTGAAACCCTCTCCCATTTTGACGGTAAAGAGGGGACTCCGGCTTATATAGCTTATAAGGAAAAGGTCTTTGATATGACAAGCCTAAAACTCTGGAAAAACGGCCTGCATATGAAACATGGAGCAGGTCATGACATGACGGATTCGCTCCCAAAGGCCCCGCACGGGGAAGAGAAACTGGAGGGGCTTACTGTGGTCGGAAAATTTGACAGTTCACGGAAACCTCCCAAGACGTCTGTTCAGAAAGCGTTCTACTTTATTGCATATATGAACCTTGCCATCGTCTTCAGCGTTCTCATCGTCATAGCCTACTGGCGTTGGGGACTGTAACTGTCGGGAGACGTAAGGACGGGCGGAGCAATGGCTGGTTCAGGCTTTCAAATGCATATTACCCGTCAAAGCCGAGGAGATTACGGGCGATCAGGAAGTATATAAGCAGGGCGGTCACATCAATCATGGTGGTAATCAGAGGTGTGGCAATCAGGGCAGGGTCAAAGCCGACCTTTTTGACAAGAAAGGGAAGAAAGGTCCCGATGGATGTTGCTACAGTAATAACGAAAATAAAACTCATCCCCACAACAAAGGCGATAGTCCAGTCCCCCTGAAGCCAGTATGCCCATAAGGTCGCAACCATACCAAGGGAAAGCCCGATAGATGAACCGATGCTGATTTCCCGGGAAAGAATACGAAAGGCGTTTGCTACCTCTATTTCTCCAATGGCCAGTCCGCGGATAACAACAGTGGATGACTGTGCACCGGCATTACCGCCGCTTCCTATGAGAATAGGAATGAACGCAGAAAGAACAACCATCCCCTCCAGCAAATGCTTGTGGCTGAGTATGATGCTGCCCGTTAATGTATTCAATATCAGGAGCAGTATCATCCACCCGATCCTCCTTTGAAAATTGTTCATGACCGTAGATTCGAAATAGCCTTTTTCAGCGACTTCCACACCGCCGCTGCGCAGTATGTCTTCTGTTGTCTCCTCTTCAATAATATCGATGACGTCGTCAACCGTTACTATTCCCACAAGCCTGTTTTCCTTGTCAACAACCGGCACAGCCAGAAAGTCGTAGTCCGCAATGATCCGGGCAACATCTTCCTGGTCATCATCTGTCGTGACCTTGATAACATCCATATTCATAATTTCTCTGATTATCACGTCAGATGCAGACAGAACAATATTCTTGAGAGATATCACACCAAGCAGGTGCCTGGTTTCATCAATAACGTAAAGATAATAAATCGTCTCCCGGTCCTGCCCGACACGCTTGATCCGTTTGAGGGCCTCTTCCCCGGTCATATGGTCCTTCAGGTCCACAAACTCCGGGGTCATGATCCTGCCTGCCGTGCCTTCCTTATATCCAAGCAGCACAGAAGTGGCATACCACTCCTCGGGGGTCATCCTTGCACGCAGTTTCTTTACAACAAGGGCAGGCAGTTCTTCAATAAGACGCGCCCTGTCGTCCGGACTCATGGCATCTACAATGGCAATAACCCGTGCGTCATGAAATCCGCTCAGTAATTCTGCCTGGACCTCTGTATCGAGATGCTCAAAGACCTCTACGGCAGCGTCCTTGCCAAGGAGCCTGAATATGAGGGTTCTGTTTTCCGTATGAAGCCGGTTGATGAGCTCTGCTACTTCTGGGGCGTGCCCTGCGAGGATTTCCTTGAGGGCATGATAATCTTTTTCTTCAAGCAGTTTTTCAACTGTTTCCTGATGGGCCATCAATTCCATAGTCAAAATCTTAACAGATTTAAAAAATGGAGTCCATTCCCTGTCAGTCTACCCCTTCTTCTTCAGACGTTCCAGCTCCTCCTGCCACTCAAGAGGAAGGGAGTGCTTTTTTTTATTATTGCATTCCTTGCAGGCGGTGACCAGATTATTCTTCGTTGATTTGCCGCCCCGTATGATCGGCACAAGATGGTCCATGGTCAGTTCCTTCGGCACTACCTGTGCGCCGCAGTAATAACACATACCCTCTTCACATTTATCTTTCCACCACCGCGTTTTCCGAAGGTCCCGCGCCTTCTGTTTTTCCCTCCCTATCTCCCTTTCACTAACGGGCGAAATAAAATGGTCCATAGTATTGAGTATATCAAATATCAGGATGCCCGTGAATCGCTGCCATGCGGGAATAGTGTGTCCTGAAACCAGTCCAAAACATGATCCAGTCATGATAGACTAATGCATCTACTTTATGGCATGGACAAAATGATTGATGCATGGGAGAGAAATCCGTGTAAGGCTTCATGAATGAGACATCAACGGGAGGGGATGATACTATGTACCTTTTTTTCGATACTGAAACCACCGGCATACCAAAAAACTGGAAGGCCCCCTTATCAGACCTTAATAACTGGCCGCGACTGGTGCAAATTGCCTGGCTGCAACATGACAATAAAGGAAACAAGGTGTCAGAACAGGCCTATATAATCTATCCTGAGGGTTTTACTATTCCGCATGAAGCCGCAGAGGTCCACGGGATTTCCACTGAGCGGGCCCGGCAGGAAGGTGTCGCTTTGAAAAAGGTCCTTGACGAGTTTGCGCGTCTTATTGATGAGGCACGTTATGTGGTAGCACATAATATGGGTTTTGATGAAAAAATCATCGGCGCCGAGTTTCTCCGCAAGGAGATAAACAACAGCCTTTTTCAAACCGAAAGGATGTGCACAATGAAGGCATCAACCGACTATTGTAAACTTCCGGGGAATTATGGATATAAATGGCCAAAGCTGTCCGAGCTTCACATTAAATTATTTGACGAAGACTTCGAAGAAGCGCATAATGCTGCCGTTGACATAGAAGCCTGCGCAAAATGCTTCTGGGAATTAAAACGGAGAGGGATAATTAAAAAATAGGAGCATTATGCATTATTGCAGGACAACGTTATCGATCGTAACGGTTCCCTGTGTGA
>JBFKMY010000179.1:0-5312 GCA_041629615.1 Thermodesulfovibrionia bacterium
CCTGCATGAAGACAGTATGAAAGCCGGTGCGGAAGAAGACCTGTCAGAACAGGTTGGATTTTCTGCTGTCTCTGGTGAGAAGGCCGCATCTAAATCTCAAAACACTCCTGATACTGTACTGATAAAAGAAGAGCCGTCCTTCGTCAAAAAGCAGCCTGCTGAAATTCCAAAGACGGAAAAGGATCTTATTCCGGAAAGAAAATTCATTGCACGGGATAATTCAGCGGAAACTGCCGACAGGCAGTCAGGCGCGGTCGTGATTCAGCCGCCTGTTGAGGAAGCTGCTGCGCTCACTTCGGGAAATGCTGAAAAAGAAAAATTGACGGCCCTTTCTCATTCCCCGTCAATAAAAAGTGAAGGCAGCGGGAACACATCTTCTGCCCTGGCACCGGTTGCGCGCTCGGGGCAAAACATATCAGCACAGGAAGATAGCTCCGAACAAAAGACAATGCAAAAAAGCCCTGCGCTGTCTGCTGTGCAGGAACAGGCATCAAAGAGAAATATAACGGCTGAAATGGCGGGCCCAGGCCGGCCTGTTTTTTCGAATACATTCTTTGAGGAGAATAAAACAGAAACATCTGCCGGACCCGCGGGAACGACCTCGGATACGACGGGGAAAGCGCAGCCGGCTGCGGACACAGGGGATGACACTCTCCTGAAGACAGGACCACCCGGCATTTATGAGCAGACTTCACAAAACCATAAACCAGTGAAGGCTGCTCTCCTGCTCAGCTCCCGGAAAGAGGGCAGCGCAAAAGCAGGGAACGCGGCGCTGGCGCAGAATAAATCAGCCGCTGCTGAGGCTGATGCGCACAATGCTCAAAGCGTAACCGTGGCCCTTAAACAGATGTCGGTTACCTATGAAGATCTGTTTGACACCCATACCAACCACTGGCCCGAGTATAACAGCAGCACGGCCTCTGTTTTAATAGAGGACGGAGAATACCATATCGAGCATAAGGCAAAAACAGGATCACACATTGTGCTTCATCCCTATGGGGTGTCCTCTGATATGGACTATATGATTTATATTGACATTAATTCTGTCCGTGGTTCCGGCAGGAACTCCTATGGATTTGTATTCGGCGGAATAGACATGGACAACAACTATTCCTTCCAGCTCAGCAGCGATAATCACTATTCGATACAAAAGATGCAGGGAGGAAAGAGCATGAAGCTTGCCGGAGGACAGATTGATAATGTCTTTATCGGCGAGAATTCTGAGAAGACCATGAAGATAGTCAAGCAGAGAAACAAAGTACGCTTTTATGTTGATGACTACTATGTAGATGAACTTGTTGATGTGGAATTGCCCGGCGATAAGGTCGGCTTCTATGTAGAGGGGAAAGTAAAGATTTCCGTTGACTCCACCCGTACTGAAATAAGATTCACCGGCAAATAATGTTTTATTTTTTTTACTTCCCCGCTGACGAACTTACCCGCTGACCATCTCATTCGTTGAGACCGCCTCATCGGTTAAATGCATGGAAAGCACCTTTGATGCGCCCGGTTCCTCCATGGTTATGCCGTATATGTAATCTGCCGCCTCCATTGTCCGTCTGTTGTGGGTAATGGCGATAAACTGTATGTTCTTTGCCATGTCCTTTAAAAGATGTATAAACCTGTCCGTGTTTGACTCATCAAGGGGTGCATCAACCTCGTCCAGGAGGCATAAGGGGGACGGTTTGATCATGAACCCTGCGAAGAGGAGGGAAAGCGCTGTGAGGGCCTTTTCCCCTCCGGAAAGGAGATTAAGGTTCTGCAGTCTCTTGCCGGGAGGCTGGGCGATTATTTCAATGCCGGCATCCAGTATGCTGCCCTCTGTAAGCTGGAGCTCCGCCTTGCCCTTTCCAAAAAGCATGGTAAACACTTCCTTGAATTTCTCATTCAGGGAGGTAAAGGCCTCCTCAAGCTTTTTCTTTGACGTCCTGTTTATTTTATGAATGGTGTCCTCCAGCGCGGTAATTGCATCGACAAGGTCATTGCGCTGCTGCGAGAGGAATTCAAACCGTGACTTCAGTTCTTCAAACTCGTCAAGGGTGCCGAGACTGACCGGCCCTATTGACTGAAGCCGCTCCTTGAGCCCGGGCAGCTTTTCCTCTTCTTCTTCCCTGACAGTATCAGGCACATCGGCGGTCTCAATTTCTATATAGTATGTTTTATGGATGTCTTCTTTCAGATAATCACGTTTCATGGACAATTCCATTTTTTTCATTTCCACATGACTGAGTTCACTGTGAATACCTTCAAGCTCGCGCGTAAGTTCCTTCTCCCGTTTTTCAATGAGCTCCAGCTCCACCTTTTTAGCTTCGAGTATCTCATTTATCTTTGACGCCTCTGCCTGCAACTCGCTGACGATTACTATTTTCGATTTAAGGGTCCCTTCCTTTTCCACGACCTCCTGTTCCTTCCGGAGGATGCCGTCCTGAATAGCGCCCCGCTCCTGTGACATCTCCTCCCTCTTCCTGTCTATTTCAATGACAGCGGCGTTGAGCCGGTCCACCTCTCTCCTCACCGCGGTCATCTTTTCCCCGGTGGACGTCAGCTCCAGTTTGACTTCCGTCATTTCCGAACGCGTGATTTCGAGAGACTCCCTTTTTTCGGAGATTGAATTCTGCAGCGAGCGAATTTTTTCCTCAATCAGCTGTTTTCCATCTTCGAGCTCACTGCAGTGGAGCTTCTTCTGTTCAAGGGTGCTTCCCAGGGTTTCCTTTTCCCTGATCTCGCCAGTGATCTCCAGAGAAATATATTCATGTTTCTTCTGAAGCCGGGCGTCCTCCCCTTCCAGGTTTTCCCTTTTCAGCGCAAGCCCGTGAGAATACTTTTCCTGACTAAATATCTTTGCGTCAAGGGAAATAATTTCATTTTCCATATCAACGATATTTTCCCTGATGGCAGTGATTGATGTTTCAGCCTCTGCTATCTTCTCCCTTTTTGACACAATATCATTTTCGATTTCCTTGATCTCTCTCTTTATCTTCAGGACCCCTCTGTCGCTCCCGCCAAAGACGAGGCCTGACGGCTCGAGGACATCTCCATCGAGCGTAACAAAGTACATCTGCTGCATACCGTCGGTGACGGGATTGTGCCTCATAGAGAAAGCTGATTCAAGAGTATCAACCAGAATGACATCCTGCAGGAGCGATCCCGCCACGCGCTCATATCCTTCTCTCACCGAAACGAAGGCAACGGCTTCGCCGATTACTCCCCTGCCTGAAAGGGAGGGGTCCAGGGTGCCTGCGGGAATATCATTCCGCACAGGATTAACTGTTATAAAACCTCTTCGTTCTGTGTTCCGGTCCTTGATGAGTTGAAGCGCCCGTGTGATTTCCCGCTGGTCCTCAACAATATCGGCCCTCAGCTTCTCTCCGAGAATCGCCTCCAGTGCTGCTTCGTATTCACGGGGTGCCTCAATTATATCAGCCACCTGGCAGAGTGTTTTGATGTTCTCGTCAGGAGAGGTCTTCCGGCTCCTGTCAAGTTCCATCATTGATTCATGTTTTGAATTCAGAGCAGCAAGCGCCTCCCGCTCTCTGTACAGGAGCGACTCATGAGAGGAGAGTCCCTGTTTTGTGTCCTTCAATCTGATTGCAAGCACTTCTCTTGCCTTCTTCGTTTCTGCAAGTTCTGCTTCACGAGAAAGAAGTTCATGTTGTATCTGATCAATTGCCTGACTCAGGGATGACATGCTGTCTTTCACCGAGTTGATTTCCTGGGAACTTCTGTCAGTCTTTCTCGTAATATTTTCAATGTTCAGGGACAAATGGCTTATTTCATTATTTGCGTTGCTCAATTCCTGCGCATGGGAATAAAGGTTTTTCCTCTCCTCCTCAAGTGCGTTCTCGAGTTCCCTGATTCCCCTTTCAGCGACGGAAAACACTTCCTTCCTCTCTTCGAGAAGGTTCTCAAGCCGGGAAAGCTCCTGTTTCATTTCTCCTGAACTGTTTTCAATTTCCTTAATGGATTCACGGGTTGTCTCCTGCTCAATAGTCAGGTCATTATTCGTTCTGAGCAGCGCACTGTTTCGCTCCCTGAGATTTTCGCATTCACTTTTAAGAAGGGCGATTTTCCCTTCGTCTTCCATGGTCTCCTTTTCGAGTGCATAGAGGTTATTTCTTATTTCCGCAAGAGACCTTTCCTGTTCCACGCAAACGCGCTTCTTTTCCTCTATCAGCGCTTCTGTGGAACTGACATCTGCAGTGACCCGCGCCTCTTTTAATGTGAGGGCTTCCTCGGACGACGTGAGGTCAGCGACGTCATTCCGGAGGACATTCAGGTCCCTTTTTGCGACCCTGACTTCGATGTCTTTTATTTCCTCAAAGAGTTTTTTGTACCGTTCAGCCTTTTTGGCATGTCTGTCTACAGTGTTGATCTGCCTTTTGACCTCGGCAATGATGTCCTGCAGCCTCTGAAGGTTTGATTTGGACGCCTCGAGCTTGTTCATTGCCTCATGCCTTCTCACTTTATATTTCATTACCCCTGCGACCTCTTCGATCAGGAACCTGCGGTCCTGGGGCTTTGAATTAACGATATCGCCTATTTTTCCCTGTTCAAGAATGGAGTATGCTTTAAGTTCAAGACCGGTATCGAGAAACATGTTTTTAATGTCCTTAAGCCTGCACGGGACCTTGTTCATCAGGTATTCACTTTCACCGGACCTGTAGAGACGGCGCGTGACTGAAAGTTGAGTAGTCTCCTCCTTCCCATCCTCTTCCATTCCGTTTGATGGCGTTCTGATAATATCGGACAGTACAAGGGTAACCTCGGCCATGCCTTTTGTCTTTTTTGTTGTTGAACCGGCAAAGATCACATCCTCCATGCTCCCGCCACGGAGGCTCCTGGCACTCTGCTCTCCAAGGACCCATTTGAAGGCGTCTACGATATTGCTCTTGCCGCATCCGTTCGGACCTACTACTGCAGTCGTCCCGGGATGGAACTTGAACACTGTTTTCTCTGAAAATGATTTAAATCCTATTAATTCGAGTTTTTCAACACGCATGATCTGTTCCTTTTATTTATAAATTTATGAAGTTTTTTATTATCAGATATGTAAAACCCCATTTATTATGATTCCTGTATTATCACTAAATGTAGTGACTTATGCTTCTCAATCTACAATATAATGTGTTTTTTATTCCTGATACTATATACCATCAGACTATTTCAATCAAGTAAAATTTTGTCCTGCCGTAAGCATTCAGTTGCGGGCGGTCAAGAAGAAAGATTCCGGACCAGCCTGCCGGCAGGCAGGCAATCCGGAATGACAACATAGGGCATAATAAATGTTCTGTCATGCCCGCTTGTCGGGAATC
>JBFKMY010000180.1:0-5268 GCA_041629615.1 Thermodesulfovibrionia bacterium
AAGCCCCTTCATCCATATATAATGTAATAAATAATAAAATATAATCTCCTCGTATACTCGCTCCTGAATATTCCGTTACGTCTGAGCAGCACGAAGGTCTTCTCATCAGGTTTGCTTACTAACCCAGTCCCCTGATCTTCTGCTCAATTACTATCATAACTGCAAGGATCAGCAATAAGACGATCCAGAGTGTTATCGCAATTCTGACCGCTTTTTTTGCCCTTTTCGCTTCCCACCATTTTGTGGGCTGGATGCCTTCCATGATAAATGTGATGACCCCTGCAAGGTTAATGCAAACGATATTGACGAAGCACAGCAGCAGGGCACCAGCTGCTTCCAGCATGTATCCTGCCCCGAACAGCAGTCCCGAAGCAACAAGGGGAGGCAGAAGGGCAACGGCAACCATGACCCCGACCAGGGCCTCGGCAACTCCCGCGGTAATAGAATATGCCCCTGCTACCCCCGAGGCGAGTGCAAGAAAAATATAAAAGTGACTAACATCAGAACGGGCTGCTATCTGCGGGATCTCGGGATCAACGGTCATGAATAACCCGAAACCAACGCTTATCAGCACTACAAGTGAAAACCCGGCGATATTGGTTGCAATGGCCTTTTTCGCAAGCTTGATATCAGCAAGTGTCGTGGCAAGGGACAATGCCATGTTCGGCGAAAGCAGAGGAGCAATCACCATAGACCCGATGATCACCGCTGCATCGTTTTTCAGCAGTCCGATGGCTGCAACGACCGAGGCAAGGGAGGCCATGATCATGTATTTCTTCGATATCTCAGAACGTTCACTCAGTTTCTGGTACAGCTCTTCAATGCTGATTCTCTGCGGGCCCTTCTCTTCCGGCTTCTCACGCGGCTCCTCTTCAGGCTCGACCGGCCGCGGGATGGTGGCCTCAACAGGCAGAATAACCACCCGCAAGGTCTCGTCACCGGGGAAATAACTCTTGAGCGTATCGAGTATTGTGTCCGTTGACTCACTTTTCAGCAGCACCTTTGTTACGGACTCGTTATTTTCTTCGAGGTGGTAATGCCATGTGTCGATAATCTGAAGGTCCTTCAGGATCACTTCGATTTCATCTGCTTTGCCTTTCTGATGGTAAATTTCAATAAAGCGAAGTGCCATGCGGAACCAGGACCTTTTCTTCTTCAGGGTCTTTTTATTTTGCCTATATGTTAGCATTTTAGCAGGATAAATAAGTCCTTTTCGTGGACAATGACATTACAATCCTTCGAAAGATGAGGCTGACTCATGGAAGACAACGCTGAAATTCTTATATGCGGCGGCGGTATTATAGGGCTTACATTAGCAAAAGAATTATTGAGGCAGGGACATAAGAATATCGTTGTCCTTGAAAAAGAGCAGGAGACCGGCAGACATGCCTCCGGAAGAAACAGCGGGGTCTTGCACGCAGGGATCTATTACACCAGAGACAGCCTGAAGGCCAGGCTCTGTCTTAAAGGTAACCGCCTGATGAAGGAGTATTGCCGTCAGAAGAATATCCCGGTTTTTGAAACAGGCAAAGTCATCGTAGCAAAAAATGAAGGAGAAACAAAAGTCCTGGAAGAGCTCTATCAAAGGGCAATACATAACGGAGCACACGTTGAACTCATTGATGAGAGAAGACTCACGTCCCTCGAACCCTTTGCACGAACATTCAAGTCCGCGCTTTTTTCCCCGGAGACCGCTGTTGTGAACCCTCAGGAGATACTTTTCAGCATAGAGCAGGAACTGACCGACTCAGGAAAGGTAAAGGTACTGAAAGGTCACGAACTCAGGGAAGTAAGGAGTAATAACGAAGTTGTGACAAACAACGGGAACATCCGGTTTGATCTGTTCATTAATGCAGCAGGCGCATACAGCGACAGGATCGCGCATGTTTTCGGTGAAGGAAGGACTTATAAGATACTGCCGTTCAGGGGGACATACAGGAAACTTGCACATGAGAAGAGTCATCTCGTAAAAGGCAACATCTACCCGGTCCCTGATGTCAGGAACCCTTTTTTAGGCGTACACTTTACGAGAACAGCAGACGGAACCGTTTATATCGGACCAACGGCCATTCCCGCGTTCGGGCGGGAGCATTATGAATTTTTCAGGGGAGTCGATAAAGAGTTTTTTCAGATTCTCGTACGGGAGGGGGTCCTGTTTTTTACAAATGCCGCTTTCAGAAAGGTCGCGGTATCAGAACCGGGCAAATATTTTCTACGATTGTTTTTCGAAGAAATTAAAGACATGATACATGATCTGAAAATTGAAGACATTCTCCCGAGCAGTAAAACCGGGATCCGGCCCCAGCTGGTTGACTGGCATAAAAAGGAGCTTGTGATGGATTTCCTGATAGTAAAAAACAATAATACTATTCATATCCTGAACGCCATATCCCCGGCCTTTACAAGCTCCATGGCATTTGCAGAGTATGTGATGAATACGTATATCTCATGAGGTATTTCATCCCCTGTGAGCGGGAAAATCAGTGGTGCACATGGCTCACTCGTTTTTCTTAATCACAAGAATGATCTGCCCTACATTTACCCCAAACTTTGTCATTGTTGATTCATTGATCAGGATATGAGGATCGACCAGATACATGCGGTCATCAATCGTAATGTTTATAATGCCCCCTTTATAGGGCACTGCCAGCACATATTTTAAAAACATACTGTTCCCTGATATTTTACCGACAGCCTCACCCACGACGTCCCCTGCTGTTCCGATATACGAACCATCCGGCTGTTTTGTAATACTCCATACCCGTTTCTGCTTTTCCCCGTCATCAAAAATAAAATCTTCGTCCAATGTAATGGATTCTCCATTCCAGGAACCTTTTATATCCGCATTAAAATAGCGAATGACTTTCCCTGCACGGTTTTTTACAACACCGTGCGCGGTCATCGGCCCGTTAAAGAACACTTCCGGCTTCATGACAGGTTTATAATCAGCATAGGTTTGCACATCTATCGAGGTACAGCTGAGGAGGATAAAAAAACTTATACAAACCGCAACATGGTTGAGACCATTCTTTAACATGTTCACATACCCTCTTTTCTTTGATGTAATTTTAACAGAAAACCGCTGAACCGGCAATTTTATTATAGTATGATTCGTGTTTCACTGTGGCTTGCCTTTTCTCCTCAGCCTTTTCCCTGCCAGCGATAATCAGATCATAGAGCGTACAGCAGAAGATATGCAGGAACGTTAACAGCGATGCTCATAAAGGGTTAGTGATGTACACCTCTAAAAATGCAGCCCCCACCTGATCATTTCATTTAAATAAATCCTGTAATCATTGTCTATTCAAAAACGTTCTCAATCAGTTCTGCTGCCCTTCTCACCCCGTCTTCATTTTTCATTGTCTCGCTTATTTCTTCTGCCTTTTGCTTCATGTGAGGAGCGTCAAGGACCATGCGGATAGTTTTCGCCAGTTTTTCGGCAGTGAGTGATCTGGCATGCAGGGGTTCAAGGGCAATGCCTAATCGCTTCAGTTCTCTTCCCCAGAATAATTGGTCTGTTAAATGCTCCACTACGATTGAAGGACAGCCTGCCCGCGTTACCGAATGTGTTGTTCCGGCGCCTCCGTGATGTACTACTGCAGCGCAATGAGGGAATATCCTGTTGTGCGGCGTCTTGCCGATATAATAAATATCCCGATACTCGGGTACGTCTGATACATCATTCAGGGATGATTGCACTATGGCCCGGCATTTGGCGAGATGCACAGCGGCGATCATCACATCTATGACCTCCTTCTGCATGCCCCGATCCATGGGCATCAGACTGCCAAATGTTATATAAACAGGCGGTGGACCAGCATCAATAAAGTCCCGTAATCTTCGAGGCATCAGCCACTCTTCCGCACAATCAGGCATAGTGAGATATCCGGTCACGTTATGGTGGTCTCCCCAGTCATTCTGCTTCACACAAAAAGCAGGGCTTACTGCGATGAGGTTAAGGAGCTTTGATTCCCATATGTCTTGTATCACATCTTTAACAGGAGGTAATTCCTGCGAGACTCTGAACGTTCTGATATCAGGCATAAATGTTCTGTTTATTAACTTTCTCGCAATCCACCACCATAAAGGATTTGCCCATACCCCCAGATAAGGGGCCCCGGAAGGGGTGACGTTTCGTGAGGGGATACCGTTATGATTCAGCATAACAGAAATATATGGTGTGCCCGATTTTTCCGCAGCTGCGCTGACCGGGTACACTATCCAGTGTCCTATCATTACATCACTGTCTTTGCATAATTGTGCAGATGCGGCATACATGTCGTCCACTGCAGGCTCCAGCATCTCATCAGAAATTATCGCAAATTGTTTCAGAGGCTGTCTTTCTTTCAAAACGCAGTGCGTAAGTTTCTCCATTAATTCAGGGGTAAATTCAAAGTCCTTTCCCGCACGGACCAGCCTCACATTCAATGTGTCAGCAAGGGAAGAATACTCTTTATTATCAACACTTGTGTAGGCAAGGGTAACGGAGTGCCCTGCACTGCTCAACCCTCCGGCAAGGGCTATAAATGGCCTGATATCGCCGTCGCTTCCCCATGTCTGCATTCCGATCTTCATTATCGTTGTCGTCTCTGTCCTTCATTTAGAAGTAATAATACTTTCTATGTGCAGGTAAAGTCACCATTCCTTAAGGAATTAAAAGAGAATGACGAGTAGCGATGTACGATATACGATTTAAGAAGTACTAATAATTCGTCGCTCGTGACTCGTCACTCGTTATTCTCTGTCCCTTGATTCGTAATTCATACTACTGTCACGGATAAAGATCCGTCCCTACTCACACTGTAAATTAAGCAAAATGCAAGACGCGACCCCGCGGATCACACATTTTATGTTACGAAAACGTAACGATATAAATTATTCTTATACCTCAGAGATATAAATATTTCTAATTGGACTTTTATATTATATAGTATTTATTATTACGCTACTTTCTGCTTACCAATAACTTAATTTTAAGCCAGACACAGTAATTCCATGCGTTCGGAGAGAGTAAATTTTTATTGGTAAGGAATGATAGTTGGTTATTGCATCCCAATATTAAAAAGGAGAGGAGGAATAAAATGGTTATTCTTTTAGAATATGTAATCATTTTAATATCCCTTGCTGTATTTCTTTCTATAGGTATATTTCTCTGTGATAAAATAAGCGGTAAAAACGATTGAGACATTACGAAAAGTCAGCAACATTAGTTTTAGGAATAAAAAGAGAATGACGAGTAGCGATTTACGATAGACGATTTACGAAGAA
>JBFKMY010000181.1:0-5256 GCA_041629615.1 Thermodesulfovibrionia bacterium
CCGATCTCAGCAGGATATTCCATGTGGTGGGACTGGAAATATTCACTGACCGGATCATCTGCCAGGCATGAAGAAAGGACTATAAGCAAAGCTGAAGAGAGGGCAAGTGCCCCGATGGTCCTGTAAACCAGGCTATAACGTAGTAACGGTACCATGGTCATCTGAATTGCATCATTCCTTTACTCTTTCGACCCCCTCCTTTGCCGGCCTTAAATAGGCTGACAAAGGCTCCAGATAGGTAATTGCCGCCTGATAATTATCTTTTGCCTCGAGCTTCATTCCCTTTTTTTCAAGGGAACGCGCAAGAAAATAATGGTCTCTTCCCAGACCATTCTCATGCACGTCAGGTCTGAAAGGAAACTTGTTTAAAGCATTCTTCCGTATGGTGATGGCGCCTTTCCAGTCTTCCTTTCTCTCATACACCCCGGCCACGGCGTCAAAGGGATCAAGGCTGAGTGACAAAAGATAACGCACATCCTCTGCACCGGTCTCTTCCAGCAGAGCTATTATCTGCAGTCCTTCATTAACTATATGTTCCTCATTTCTTTCTCTCTCCTTCAGATAGAGATCAAGAAGGAGCGCATGGAGGGGGACCGATTCCCCGTATCTCCTCACATGATTTTCCATTTTCTTCGTCACGGCATCATAGGATAACATACCCCCCATATAGTGCCGTATGTCCTCTTCAGCCTCGTTCAGCACATTTTCTCTCTCCAGCCACTCAGCCATGTGATGCGACATTTCCTTTACCCTTGAAGGGACCTCTTCATCATTCTTCCCGGTAATGGTAAAAGCAGTGCCCGGCCCCGATTTTCCCTCTTTCAGGATATATGCATCCACTCTCCATTCCCCGCCGACCTGCATTATATTTCCATACAGTGAGAACTGAGCAGTCACTGTTTCATTTATCTTTTCCACTATTTTTGGTGCTATTGTCCACAGTACCCCCCCTCTTTTTTCCGGGCCTTCCTGTTCCGCCCACATGAAAGCGGGACCAATTTCATACAGTGTTTCCGTGATGACCTCTGCAGGGATTACTTCAATAAATGCATGTCCGGAAAACTCTGCATGCAGTATGGCCGGGATGTCCCTGTTGAGGGACCCTGTAGGGATATCATTGAACGGAAAAACCGCCACACTGACCCTCCGTGTCTGAGACGGTGCAGCAAAAGACAGTATTGCAGTTAATAGAAGAGACAACAGCGCAAGAGGAGCTATGATATACTTTATCTTATCATTCATCTATCTCACGAATCCGGTCAGGTAACGAGAACCTGTCGCAAAATCCGATTTTATACGAGGAGCTTATTATCGTCATTTCCGCGCAGTCGGGAATCCATCTTTTCAAGCCTTTCTGGATGCCCATCCTCCCCGTAAAATTTTATGTGAGTCGTCTGTTTTAGTCAAGTTAACGGGACGTGGAAAAAACAGCGGAAAACATATTGTTAATTCAGACTCAGGGCATCCCTGTCCAACCATTTATTAATTATAGATTATTCAGCCTGAGGTTGCCTAATTAAGACCGAAATTTTATAATATTCAGGTTTATTTACTATTCGCTATAATGGTCGTTTACTGTGGAGGCCACATGAGACTTGAAGGAAAAAATGCCCTGATAACCGGATCTGCCCAGGGAATCGGAAAATCAGTTGCACTGGGAATGGCAAAAGAAGGTGCCAACGTTGCAGTTGCTGATATAAATATTGAAAGCGCGCAAACTACTGCAGAAGAACTCAGTACGTCAGGAGTGAAAAGCACTGCCATAAAGCTTGATGTCTCTGACCAGGAAAATGTTGTGCAAGTGTTTAAAACGGTCGCACAGGAATTCGGCACCCTCGATATACTGGTAAATAATGCAGGAATAACAAGAGACGGCCTGCTCATGAGGATGAAGGAAGAAGACTGGGACGCAGTATTGAATATTAACCTCAAGGGTTCTTTCCTGTGCAGTAAAGAAGCAGTAAAAATAATGGGCAGGCAGCGCTATGGCAAGATCATCAGTATCTCTTCTGTCGTTGCCTTCATGGGGAACCCGGGGCAGGCGAACTACAGTTCATCAAAAGCAGGCCTCATCGGACTGACAAAAACAATCGCCAAAGAATATGCCAGCCGCGGCATCAGGGCAAATGCAGTAGCTCCGGGTTTCATCCGCACAGCAATGACCGACATTCTCAGCGATGAAGTCAGGGATGAACTGAAAAAAGCCATTCCTCTCAATGAATTAGGGACCCCTGAAGATGTAACGAATGCAGTGATTTTCCTCGCTTCAAAAGAAGCGGATTATATAACGGGCCAGGTCATTCATGTAAACGGCGGTATGTACATGTAATATATGATAATCTTCCGGTAAATTATGTATAATTGATTTCCTGCTGTGTGGAATTAACATTATGAATTGAAATAAAAGAAATGGAGGTGCTCGATGTCAGTTGAAGGTAAGGTAAAGGATATAATAGCGAAGCAGCTGGGGGTCAACATGGAAAAGGTGACCCCTGAAGCATCATTTATAGAAGATCTCGGAGCTGATTCTCTTGATACCGTAGAACTTGTCATGGCTTTTGAAGAGGCATTTAATATCGAGATTCCGGACGAAGACGCTGAGAAAATTTTAAAGGTCCAGGACGCCGTAAAATATATCGACGACAAATCCGGGAGTTGATCATTTTCCGTAAAGATACATGAGCATGTCGCAGGTTGTCAGCAGCTTGTACCATGATGCAATACCCAGATGTAAAGCGAGGGCCGAAGCAGCTCTCGGCAAAGGCCTCATCGGCCTTTGATCCTGAAAAGAACTAACTGCAGATCGAGAGACGATGAAACAGAGACGGGTAGTCATAACAGGGATGGGACTGATAACTCCCCTTGGAACAGGAAATCAAAAATCCTGGAACAGCCTGCTGGAAGGGCGTTCAGCTATAGGGAAAATTACCCACTTTGATCCTGAAGGCCTGCCCTGCCAGATAGCTGCAGAAGTTACTGACTTTGAAATTGATAATTTCATTGAGATGAAAGAGCAGAAAAAGATGGACAGGTTCATCCATCTGGGCCTTGGTGCGGCAATACTGGCCATGGACGACTCAGACCTGAAAGTCACGGAACGTAATGCTGACAGGATAGGCGTCATTGTCGGAGCCGGCATCGGGGGCCTGTCTTCAATCGAGCGTTATACTCAAATCTTAAATGACAGGGGCCCCAAGAGAGTGTCCCCTTTCTTTATTCCCATGACAATAATCAACCTTACGGCCGGTCAGATATCCATCCGCTTCGGTGTGAAGGGACCGAACTCTGCAATTGCCACTGCGTGCGCTACCGGCACACACGCAATAGGTGATGCCTTTAATCTGATCCGTAATGGTGCCGCTGACGCAATGATCTGCGGGGGATCCGAAGCGGTTGTTACCCCTCTGGGGATCGCCGGCTTTACCGCAATGAAGGCCCTTTCAACAAGAAATGATGAGCCGGAGAAAGCGAGCAGACCATTTGACCGGGACAGGGACGGCTTTGTTATGGGGGAGGGCTCCGGTGTTCTTATCCTTGAAGAGATGGAGCACGCCATGGACAGGGGTGCGCGTATTTATGCAGAACTTATCGGCTACGGATTAAATTCCGACGCCTATCATATAACAAGCCCGTCACCCAATGGTGAAGGCGCGGCCAAATGCATGCAGTCCGCACTTAAGGATGCTCAGATCAGTCCGGACGACGTTGACTATATCAATGCGCACGGGACATCCACAAAATATGGTGATGAGATTGAAACAGCGTCCATTAAGAAAGTATTCGGCGGGCACGCGTACAAATTATGCGTCAGTTCTACAAAGTCAATGATCGGCCACCTTCTCGGTGCTTCCGGGGGGGTTGAAGCTGCAATCTGTGCGCTAAGTTTATACAATAAAACGGTACCGCCCACTATCAATCTTGATAATCCTGATTCGGAGTGTGATCTTGACTATGTGCCCCATAGGGCAAGAACACTCGATATTAATATAGCAATGTCCAACTCATTTGGATTCGGTGGAACGAATGCATGTATCATCATCAGACGATTTGGCGAGTCTTGAAAAATCGTTAGGGTATTCCTTCAGGAAGAAGTCTCGCTTGAAAGAGTCTCTTACCCATAAATCATATGCTCATGAAAAACCCAAAGACAGCACACCCTTTAATGAACGCATGGAATTTCTGGGAGATGCTGTCCTGGAATTAATCATCAGTGAATTTCTTTTCAGTGCCTATGCGGAGTATAGCGAAGCCGATCTTTCTAAAATTAAATCCTACGTTGTGCAGGAAGCAACATTGGCGGAAACCTCAAGGGACCTTGGTCTGGGAACATACCTCCTGCTGGGAAAGGGGGAAGATTTGACCGGGGGAAGAAAGAAGTCATCCTTGCTTGCCGATGCCTTTGAAGCTGTTCTCGCGGCGATCTATCTGGACGGGGGATATAAAAATGCAAAGGAATTTGCATTGAGGCATTTAACGGACAAAATAATCACGCTGACAGAAAATAAATTCATATTTGATTTCAAGACAAAACTCCAGGAAATCTCACAGGCACACTTCGGGGTGCTGCCGCACTACATTACCGAAAAAGAAGATGGCCCCGAGCACAAGAAAACCTTTGAGGTCAAAGTGTACATCAAAGAAAGGTGTCTGGGTTCGGGAAAGGGAAAAACCAAGAAGGCCGCAGCGCAGAAAGCTGCTGAGAAGGGGCTGAATAAAATCAGGGAGAAAGATGGGCCTCACGTATAAAAAGTCAGGTGTTGATGTTCATAAGGGCAACAGGTTAGTAGACATCATCAGGCCGCTGGCGCGCTCTACCTTCAAACCCTATGTTATGACCGATATCGGTTCCTTCGGTGCTCTTTGCTCACTGGATACGAGACGCTATAATAATCCGGTTCTGGTCAGCAGTACGGACGGGGTGGGGACAAAACTGAAGATTGCTTTTATGATGAACAGGCATGATACGGTCGGAATAGATCTCGTTGCCATGTGTGTGAATGATATACTCACAAGCGGGGCACGTCCTCTTTTTTTCCTCGATTACTTTGCTTCAGGAAAACTTTCAACACGTCAGGCAGCAGACGTTATCAGGGGAATTGCAGAGGGATGCAAAATGGCCGACTGTGCATTGATTGGCGGCGAAACAGCCGAGATGCCCGGTTTCTATGACAGGGGGGAATATGACCTGTCCGGATTTACGGTCGGTGTCGTCGAAAAAAAGAAGATCATAAGCGGTGCATACATAAAGGAAGGTGA
>JBFKMY010000182.1:0-5252 GCA_041629615.1 Thermodesulfovibrionia bacterium
ATTCAGATCCAAGGGCATATCCTGATATAACCATTCCCTCGATCAGGAGATGTGGATTTTTCTCGAGGATCGGCCTGTCCTTGAAGGTCCCCGGCTCACCTTCATCAGCATTGCATATAAGGTATTTGGGGAATTTGGGGTCAGCCATGGCAAAGCTCCATTTCATGGCAGTGGGAAAACCTGCACCGCCCCTCCCCCGGAGTCCGGACTTCTTAACCTCCTCAACAACGCCCTTTGCGTCGAGTTCCAGCGCTTTGGCAAGGTTCCTGTATCCCCCGGCCTTGACATACTCAGCTATATCAGCTGAATCCGGGTTTTCTATATTTTTGAGTAAAAACTTTTCCATTCTATTTAAAAAAGGGATCCAGTTTCCGGGATTCAAGGGTTCAGGTGAAAGAAATTATTTTCTCCTTAATCACTATTATCCTCGGGTCCGTTGATCCTTGACTCCTTATTTGTAATTCTCCAGTATTTCCTCTATCCTCTTCTCCGACAGGTTATCATGAAAATCCGTGTTGACCAGCATGGCCGGCGCAGTACCGCAGGCGCCGATGCATTCCATGATCACCAGCGAAAACCTGCCGTCTTCGGTAGTGCTGTTCGGTTTGAGTTTGTACTGCTCTCCCAGAAAATCGACAAGCCCCTCAGCTCCGAGTATCATGCAGGAGATATTTGTGCAGAGCTGGATCAGATTACGCCCTACGGGCTCGTGCCTGAACATGGAATAGAAAGATGCCGTTCCCCTGACCATAGCCTCCGGCAGGTTAAGCACCCTGGCAACAGCACGCATCGCTTCTTCACTGAGCCATCCATACTCCCTTTGTGCGATATAAAGTGATGGCAGAAGGGCGCTCTTAAGCTCAGGATAGCGGTCTCTTATCTTTTCTATCTCTTTTATTACAGATTCGTTAAACATGAATTCAGATATCAGGTGCCGGGCAATTCTACAATTTTAATATGAGAAGCTTAAAACCGGATTAAAGGGGCCTACCTGTCGCATTCCCCGAGCACAATGTCGATGCTTCCGATATTGGCGATTACGTCCGCCACAAGGCTGCCTTCAGAGAGAACAGGCAGAGCTGACACATGCACAAAGGAAGGGGCCCTGATTCTCATACGATATGGCCTTCCCGATCCATCACTGACAAAGTAGAAGCCCAGTTCTCCCTTCGGGACCTCTGTGGGTACATAGATCTCACCTGCAGGTGCGGTCTGGGGCCCTTTTGTTATTAAGACAAAATGATGTATCAGGTTCTCCATGTCAGTAAGAACCTTGTCCTTTGGTGGAAGGGTAAACTTGGGCGCATCCGCCATTATGGGGCCGTTTGGTATCTGCTCTATACATTGCCTTATGATCGAGGTGGACTGGTGGAATTCATCCATCCTCACACGGTAACGGTCATATATATCCCCGTTTTTGCCAACAGGCACTTCCCACTTAACTTTGTCATATACACCGTAGGGGGTGACTTTCCTGACATCATAAGGCACACCGGACCCTCTGAGTGTGGGACCGCTCAATCCCCAGTTAATAGCCTCTTCAGCAGATATGACACCAATGTCTTTAGTCCTGCGCAGCCAGATACGGTTTTTGTTAATAAGCGTCTCATACTGAGCAACTTTATCAGGAAACTCATCAGTAAACTGGTAGAGGTCCGCCAGCCACTTTGAGTCCACATCATTCTTTAATCCGCCTATTCTCGTGTAGCTCGTTGTAAGCCTTGCACCGCAAAGTCTTTCATAGAGATCCAGCAGCCGCTCCCTCTCCCTGAAGCAGTAAAGGAAGACTGTCATGGCGCCTATATCAAGGGCATGTGTGGCAAGCCAGAGCAGATGGTTAACAATACGCGACATCTCGGCCACTATGGTCCTGATATATTCAACCCTTTCAGGCAGCTCTATTCCAAAGAGCTTCTCAACAGCAACACAGTAGCCGATGTTGTTGGACATTGCGGATATATAGTCCAGCCGGTCTGTCAGCGGCAGGATCTGCATGTAGTTCCTGTGCTCGGACAGCTTTTCTATGCCCCTGTGCAGGTACCCGACATAGGGGGTACACCTTGCAACCGTTTCGCCGTCAAGGTCAAGAACAAGCCTCAGCACACCATGGGTGGCCGGGTGCTGGGGTCCCATACTCAGGGTCAGTTCCTTTGAGGCGAGACGTCCGTTTTCTTCTATGGTCTCTTCAGTCAGTTTTTCCATTACCGATTATGTAATATTCCACTCATCATCATGGGTGTGGAGATCCTTAAGCTCCTCATAACCCTTGTATTCCCTGTCAGAGGGGCCTTTAAGGGGATAATCTTTTCTCAGGGGATAGCCTTCCCAGTCTTCCGGCATAAGTATCCTTCTCAGATCCGGGTGGCCGTTAAAGACTATTCCGTACATGTCGCAGGTCTCACGCTCATGCCAGTTCGCTCCCTTCCATATAGGGACGACACTGTCTATCGTAAGGTCATGTTCAGCTATCCTGGCCTTTATGGCTATTCGATGCCTGTGCTTTATTGAAAAGAGGTTATATATGACCTCGAACCTGAGGTCCCTGTCAGGGTAGTCAGCGCCGCATAGGTCAGCAAGGTAATCCATCCTGATATCAGGATCATCGTTCAGGAAGCGGCAGATATCAAGTATCCGATCCTTCTTTACACTTACAAAGACCTGATCACGGAACTCAACAATATCAAGAATCTCATTGAGATATTTTTCCTTTAACCTGTCCGCTATCTCCAGGGGCTCCACCTTAAATGCTCCTTTTCCATTTTTTCCTGCAGCTTCATTACACCTTCCATCAGTGCTTCCGGCCTTGGAGGACATCCCGGCACATATACATCAACGGGCAGAAAGTTATCAGCCCCCTGCACAACAGCGTATGTGTCAAATATTCCTCCTGAACAGGCACAACTGCCCATTGCGATGACGTACCTCGGCTCAGCCATCTGGTCATATACCCTTCTTACAACGGGGGCCATTTTTTTGGTGATTGTACCTGCAAGAATTATCACATCGGACTGCCTGGGTGAGGCACGGAATATGACACCAAAACGGTCAAAGTCATAATGGCTGGAACCTGTAGCCATCATCTCGATAGCGCAGCAGGCAAGTCCAAAGGTCATGGGCCAGATTGAGGACTTCCTTCCCCAGTTTACCAGATTGTCCAGGGAGGTTATGATCGTATTTG
The DNA here is from genome assembly GCA_041629615.1 of Thermodesulfovibrionia bacterium. Lineage (GTDB taxonomy): Bacteria > Nitrospirota > Thermodesulfovibrionia > UBA6902 > UBA6902 > JBFKMY01. The sequence goes on from JBFKMY010000182.1 coordinate 3,179, forward strand.
CACCTGGGATAATACTGGTGCCCTTTTCGACCTCTACCAGGCCGGGCCCCGGTACGGCCTGATCTGTATTTTCCTGATTATTCATTCCCAGTTCAGTGCGCCCTTCTTCCAGACATATAAATATCCGATCAACAGGATCAGAATAAAAATCATCATTTCCACAAAACCGTAAATGCCGAGTTTGTCATATGCCACCGCCCAGGGATATAAAAAGACGGCCTCAACATCAAATACGACAAAGAGCATGGCTATTATATAAAATTTCACCGAGAATCTTGCCCTTGGTTCACCTATCGGAGGATTTCCTGACTCGTAAGGGGTCAGTTTCAGGGCGTAAGGCCTCCTTGGTCTGACAAGCAGTCCGGCTACCAGAGCGCCCATACCTATTAGCGAGGCGATTATTAAGACAATAATCACCGGCAGGTAATCTGATGGAATATACGTTCCAGGCATCACTGTTGTTTATAACAAAAAGTTATGACACTGTCAAATACAGGCTATCCTGATTATAATGTATCTTCAGGGTTAAAACGCATAAACCTGAACAGGGTATATCAGAAGTTTGAAGCTTTGCAACTATTTTCATCTCCCTGTCTGAAGCAGATTTATAGATCATTATGACCTTTTCAAATTATTAAAAGAAACATATAATACTTTCCAGGTATGAAAAGCATCTTTCGCAATCCTGACAAATCCCTTGTAGCAAAACTCGTCATCGCAATCGGACTGCTCATTATCACAGTCAGCATAAGTTTCTGGTACGCCATCCTCAAAAAACAGGAGCAGGACCTGAGGTCAGTGGCAGTCACATACGGCACGTCCTACCTCGATATTGTCAAAGAAAGCACACATTCGAGCATGCTCATATTCAACCCGGGAAAGACACAGGAATCCCTGGAACACCTGAGTTCGCCTGAGAGGGTGCATAGTGTGGAAATCTATGACCACAAGGGTGTTATCCATTTCTCATCGGATAAGAGTAACCTCGGCAGCTCCATTGACATGAGTTCAATAGCCTGCAGGGCCTGTCACACCGATATGAACAACCCGTCAATGGTGTCTCAGCAGAGCATGGGATGGGAGGTATATAAAAATAAACGGAAAAAGACCTCCCTCAGGGTAGTAAGTGCGATCGAAAACGAGCCTGACTGTTATACCGCCAGCTGCCATGTTCATCCAAAATCCCAGAAGATAATAGGCTTTATTTCAGCTGACCTTTCCCTGGAACTGCTTGACGAAGCATTGATAAAACAGAAGATGGCCCTGACCGCCTATGTGGCTATTTTTGTTTTAATTGTCTCTGTTTTCCTCGGAATCATTATTTATAAAATCGTTTCCAAACCCGTTAACCAGCTTGTTGCAGGCATGATAAAAGTATCTGAAGGAGACCTTGATCACTCATTGCCGATAAGGTCCGATGACGAGATAGGACTGCTTGCAAAAACTTTCAACTCCATGACGAGGGATCTCAAGGAGGCAAGAGATGTCAGGGAAAGGTGGACACAGAAACTTGAAGAAGAGGTGTCCAAAAAAACAGAGGAGATACAGAGGACCCATCAGCACCTTACGCAGACAGAAAAACTCGCCTCTCTCGGTAGAATGGCAGCAGGCGTAGCGCACGAGATTAATAATCCCCTTACAGGGGTGGTCACCTTTGCCCACCTCCTGCGGGAACGTTTCCCTGAAAATTCACAGGAGGTAGAAGACCTGAACATAATTATTGAGCAATCCGAGCGCTGCTCGAAAATTATCAAAAACCTCCTGACCTTTGCCAGAGCCAATCCATCCGAAAAGGGCGATGTCAATATTAACGAAGTGATGAGCAGAACTATTTTTATGTTGAAGAACCAGGAGAAGTTTCATCACATCAAGTTTGACTTGAAAATGGATGAGGAACAGTTTGTTACAAAGGGTGATGCGTCACAGTTTCAGCAGATATTCCTCAACATGTTCATCAACGCTGCCGACGCAATGGAAGGCAGGGGCAAAATGACGGTGGCAACCCGCCGTGTAGTTGACAATAACAGCGACTTTGTTGAAATTGAATTCACCGATGAGGGGAGCGGGATCAGGG
>JBFKMY010000183.1:0-5202 GCA_041629615.1 Thermodesulfovibrionia bacterium
CCGTCCGGCCTCTTGAACGTGGCCTTTGTAGGACATACACGGACACAGGGGGGATGATCACAATGGTTGCACAGGAGCGGGAAGGGCTTCTTCTTAAATGCCTCCGGGTGATATTCATTTATCTGATCCGGAAATGAGTGGTCATAGGTGTCAGTCCATATCCATTTGATTTCGTGTTTGATATCACCTTTTTCAGGAATGAGCGTTGGCACATTATGGATGCTGTGACACGCGTCCGTAATCCTCGTGTAATCTTCGTCTGTCTTTAATTTTCCTATATCAATGACCATTGCAAGGCGTGTGGCTGCAGTGGACACTCTTGAATGGCCTGATGATGCTACTACAGTCCCCGGAGCAAAAATATCCGCAGCAGACAGGCCGATCCCTATGCCTGTTGCACCGGCCAGCTTCAGGAATTTCCTTCTATCCATTTTCATAACAGGCCCTCCTCTCCTTCAGCAAAGTGGCAGTCCCAGCAGTACGGCTTGACACCTGCATAACTATGACACCTGGTGCAAAACTCCTGCTTGTCATGACAGCCCAGGCATCCCTGTTGAAGACTCTTTTCATACTGGTCTCCGTCATATTCGATAAACCTATTCCCGTCCCTCACGACCTCGTCCCTCCATTGGTCCAGGAGTTTCATGTGGTCTGACCTCATGTTGATTAACGGGATATTCCCCATATGCATTTCATCAGGTCCGGCTGAGAGCTCACTGGGAAGTTCAACAGTCTTTCCGAAATTCGTATAGAACGGGTATGTCGCGAGGGCGACAAAGATTATCAGTCCAAGAATTATTTTGCCACCGTTGTACATTACTCTTCCTCCTCCTTCTCCTCCATACCTGGAAGTGGTTCACCACGTAAGTCGGTTTCTCTTTTCTCCCCTTCCTCCAATACAAGGGCATTTCCCACGAGCTCATGGACCCCGCAGACATTTACGTCTCCCACCCAGTAATCGACAAGGGTGGGAAGCACTGCCCTGTCAATGGCGCATATGCAGGAAAGCATGTTCACCCCGTTTTTCTCTTTGACGTGCTTTACGGCATTTGCCCTTGGGAGCCCTCCGAGCATCCTCAATTCCTCAATCTCACCGGCATTTAAACCGGAGCCGCTGCCGCAGCAGAAGGTCTGCTCCCTGATAGTGTTTTCCGGCATCTCGTAAAAATGGTTACACACATTATTAATAATGTACCGCGGCTCTTCAAAAATACCCATGCCTCTTGAAGTGTTGCAGGAGTCGTGAAATGTTACATTGAGATGATCATTCCTGCTGGTATCGAACTTCAATTTCCCGTTCCTGATCAGATCGGCGGTAAACTCTGCGATGTGGACCATCTTTGTGGATTTGGCATTCTCGAACTTGGTTCCTGTTACAGGCGATACCGGCTCCTCAAGAAAATCAGCCGGTCCGTTCATGGTATCCATATACTGATGCAGCACCCTCCACATATGCCCGCATTCTCCACCGAGGATCCATTTCACCCCCAGCCTTCTGGCTTCGGCATATATCTTTGAATTGAGCCTCTTCATCATCTCATTTGAGGTAAAGAAACCGAAGTTCCCGCCCTCGGAGGCGTAGGTGCTCCATGTGTAGTCAATGCCGAGATAATCAAAAAGCAGGAGGTATCCCATGCAGGTGAAACTTCCGGGATCCGCAAAGAAATCGGCCGAGGGCGTAACAAAGAGTATCTCGGCGCCCTTCCTGTTGAAGGTCGGCTCTATCTTTCTGCCGGTTATTTCCTCTAAATCATCCAGCAGAAATTCAAAATTGCTTTTTATGGTATGGGGCTGAAGACCGAGGTGGTTGCCTGTCCTGTAGCAGTTTGCCAGGGGCCCTGAAATCCATTCCGTGCAGCAGCCCAGCAGGTTTATGAGCTCCCTTGCCATCATCGTAATTTCCGCCTGATCTATCCCGTAAGGGCAGAAGACCGAACAGCGGCGGCACTCAGTACACTGGTAGGAATAGGTCCACAACTCCTTAAATACGTCTTCCGTCAGGTCCCGCGCTCCTGCAATCTTTCCGAGCTTGCCTGCCATGGTAAAATACCTTCTGTAAATTGACCGCAACAGCTCTGCCCTCAGTACAGGCATGTTCTTCGGATCGCCCGTACCGATAAAAAAGTGACACTTGTCGGCGCATGCGCCGCATCGGACACAGATATCCATGAACACCCGGAAAGAGCGGAACTTTTTGAGCAGATTGTCCATCCCCTCCAGGAATATCTCTTTCCAGTTTTCAACCAGCTTCCAGTCGTCTTCAGCCGGATTCCAGTCCCGCGAGTTCGGAAAGCCGATATACTCAAGGTTCTTCGGCTTGGCACCATAACAGTAGTAGCCCTTTTTAATCTCGACAGGAGTGTCCATCCACTGTGACCGGGGTGGCTTGTAATCTATAGCTGACAACAGTTCATTTGGTTCTTTTGCCATTTATCTACTCCTTTTCTACCGGGATTCCTTCTTCTTTCATTAATTCCCTGAATTCATCTTCGTATTCCTCATATGTGTGAAGATGTACCTCGGGATTCCACGGATTAATGTGTCTGACTGTCCTGCTGTTGTTTGTGAGATTTCTCGTCGGACTGAGGAAGATCCCTCCAAGGTGCATCAGTTTGCTGAACGGGAAGTAGGCAAAGAGGATGCTTATGAGGAAGAGATGAACGTAAAATATTGTCCCGATTCCTTCGGGTACAGCGGTGTTGAAGCTGGCAAGGTTCATGGTCAACTCCTTCACCTTGACGATGTCCACCTTAATAAAGTACCTCATGAGAATTCCTGACACGGCAACACCGATGATCAGAAAAAGAGGGAAATAGTCAGCAGCAAGGGATATGTACTTTACCTGCGGATTGAAGATCCTTCTGAGAAGGAGATACCCTCCGGCCGCAAGAAGCACCACGCCGGTCATTGCCAGATGGGGAACACCGATCTGCATAAAACCGTCTACGGCATCAATAGTATTGACCCAGAACGGGACCGGCTCCGTAAAAAACCGGAGATGTCTGACAAGGACAACAAAAAATGAAACATGAAAGGCAAGGCTCCCGAGCCAGAGCCACTTATTGGATCCGTATGTTACCGTGCCGTCTCTCATCTCTGTCTTGAGGTTTCTGAAAAGTGAACGGAACAGCACTATTTCCAGCGCCATTCTTCCAATGACCCCCAGCGTGCTCGATGGATTGTCGAGTTTACTGTGCTTGATCCACGGCAGGGACTTCTGCTGTCCGCATGTAGTAGGAATGTGGAACGGCACAGGAGATCTTCCCCACCTGATCACTTTCCATATAAAACCGGCAAGAAATAAAAAAACCGCCGCATAGGGGACTGCAACTGCGAAAAAGCCATGTAAATTGAAACGTGCTCCGAAAAAGGAAATGGCCGTAAGAACAAGAACTGCACATAAAGAAAAGAGCATTCCCATAAACTTACCCCCCTTTCTTCTGATTTTAATGACTGAAATTATTTTTTATAGATACCGATAACTCTTAAAGAGTACGTCTCTCTCTCAAACCTGCTGTACTGTTTTTCTCTCTTCCCTTTTCTTCTTCCCTCTTCTCCCTCTGCAGAAGTCGTATTGTCAGGTTTCTCGCTTCTTTTGCCTTGAGTTCGTATAATTTCTCCCGACATTTCATGAATATGTCAAAGGAGAGAGCAGCAAGATCATCAATAGAGGACTCAATGGTGATGAGTTCTTCGAACAAGTGATGTTTTCGAATATCATGCGCCAGAGATTCCCGGATTACTTTCTTTAAAAGAAAGATAAAACCGATTGCCCTCGAGGGGGTCGGTTCCTGGAGCGCCCGTATTCTGATAATGTTATCAAGACATGCGGCGACCCTGTCAGGTTGCATCCCCTGTAATAATTCCTCAAAGAGGCCCTCTATCCCCTCGAAGATGGTGTGGCCTACAGGATTATGGAACCGGTTGTTTTGCGTTTTCAGAAAGGTTGCAGTGTCAGCAGGGTATGTTTCCAGGATTAAATCAAACCACGTTTTTACTACTTCCTGTCTGCGTTCCAGTAAAAGGTGGTTGATTTTCATTGATTTTAAAGCGAGACGTTATCGGTTTTAAAATAAGGGTTGCTGTACTTCCTCTCCCGGAAAGACAACAACCCTTTATTTTTTACTCTTTTGTTTATTCTTTATACACAACCTGTCGGTTTTGGAAGTCCGGCATATCTGCAGGCCTGTTTTGCAGGACCGGCTGGATAGAGCTCATAAAGATATTTGGTGTTGCCCTTTTCCTTGCCATACTTCTTGGCGAGCTCCTTGGTAAGAATTTTGATCATGGGTGCGATCTGGTATTTCTCGAAATACTCTCTGAGAAACCTGATGACGTCCCAGTGCTGTTCACTTAAATCAAGACCGTCTTCTTTTGCCATGACACCGGCCAGACCCTCATTCCATACAGACCAATCCATAAGGTACCCTTCTTCATCGACTTCATAACTTTTTCCTTCAAATTCCAAGCTTGGCATTATACAACTCCTTTCTTATGAACAAATTTTTGGTATCGCCTTTTTCTAGCGGAAGTCAACTCTCTAATATGCTGATCTCGATTTTATCAGACCTTAAAGACAGATTAGAGAATATAATATAAATCCCCCATTTCGGTCAAATAAAAAAATCTTATATGCCGTTTACTGTAGTTAATAAATATAATATTGCGTATTTACAGGCTTTATTTTTATATATCTTTCAGCCTGACAAAAACAAGTTTCCCTGCTTTCCCCGTTTTGCTGGTCCGCCCAAGTGTGTTGGCGCGCAGGTCATAATCATAATCAACCGTTTCATAGTCCTCAGGATTGAGGGACAGTGCTTTATCTAAATCACCCTTACACACAAATGTCAAGGCATCCATGAAGATGTCCCCGAGGTTGTGCCCTGTACGGTCAAGCGCATAGATTGACCCGCAGGTGCAAATTCCGGCTGTGAGCTCGACTGTTTTAAAATGAATGTCAATAGGCGCCCTCAAATAATTATCACAATAGGGGCATTGTAATGGTCTTGCTCTGGCCATAAAGTTTTAAATCCAGGGCTCCAAACACCAAATTACAAATGAATTCCAATTAACAAAACATCAAAATCAATAACTGCCCGGATAATGCGAATCTGGTGCTTATTTGATATTTGGTGATTAAAAAATCGGTATTTAACTTCCTTCACTATTTTTATACTCTTTTGCGCATCGCACCATGCCGTC
>JBFKMY010000184.1:0-5144 GCA_041629615.1 Thermodesulfovibrionia bacterium
CATGGTGTGTTCTGACAGGTCTGTAACCGTTCCCGAATACATTGCGTTTTTATAATGAAGATTTACCCGGAGCTTTAAATGTCTTCTGTTGCAAGGGCCTTTTTTCATGTCCTGATGACCGCCGAGGCTGAAGAGAGTACAGAGTATGACCTCTGCCCCTCTTTCATTAATTATTATCCGGCCTGAAAAATCCTTTACAGAGATATTTAGTATATATCCTGTACTGATATTTTGTTTATCAGATAAATCTGATTTTTTTGTAGGATATTAAAATATTATTTGTAAGGGTGACCTTACAGACAAGACATCTGCGGGACATGATTCAGTATTTGTCTTTGGAGACGTATTATTAACTTTCGCGGGTTTCAGATGTTACTCCGTTAAAGGGAATGTAAACGTCTCAGAAATTTCATGGTATACTTCTAATTAAATCTGGAGAAGTTTTTTAATTGGCTGAAACCTATGGTAAAGACATCGGACCTTGTTGTCAGGGCACTTGAAAACGAAGGTGTTAAATATATTTTCGGTATCCCCGGTGAGGAAAACCTTGATCTTCTCAATTCACTGAAAGACTCCCCTATTCAATTTATCCTTACGCGGCATGAACAGGGAGCAGGATTCATGGCTGCCACCTACGGACGTCTTACCGGATCACCGGGGGTATGTATGTCAACCCTGGGTCCCGGAGCAACAAATCTTGTCACTGCGGCAGCGTTTGCACAGCTTGGCGGTATGCCGATGATAATGATAACCGGCCAGAAACCTATCACCAAGAGCAAGCAGGGACGTTTCCAGATCGTTGATGTTGTTGAAATGATGCGTCCTCTGACCAAATATGCGAGGCAGATTGTTCACGAGCATACTGTTACTGCTATTATCCGCGAGGCCTTCCGCCTTGCTGTAGAAGAACGTCCCGGTGCAGTCCATATCGAACTTCCCGAAGACATAGCGCGGGAGCAGTCCGATGCGGAGATATTTGAAAGGACGGTCAGCAGGAGGCCCGTAGCTGACAGCGATGCGATAACAGAGGCTGTTGAAAAAATTCATCGGGCAAGGTCTCCACTCATACTCCTGGGCGCCGGCGCGAACAGACGGAGTACTCACGATGCAGTGAACTTCCTGATTGAAAAAACGGGCATCCCTTTTTTTACTACGCAGTTAGGCAAGGGGGTCGTTGATGAGCGTTCTCCGCTCTGTCTTGGTACGGCCGCCCTTTCAAGTAATGACTGTGTGCATATGGCCATTGAGTCATCAGACCTCATTGTAAACATTGGTCATGATATCGTTGAGAAACCGCCTTTTTTCATGACCAGAGGGGGGTTCGAGGTGATTGCGGTAAATTTTCTGGCTGCCAATGTGGACGAAGTCTATTTTCCGCAGGTGGAGATTGTTGGGGATATTTCACACAGTATTACGCAGATTACACGGCATATTGAAAAGCAGCCCCACTGGGATTTTCAGTACATGATTTCGATCAAGAACAGGCTTGATGCAAGCATACATGAAGGATCCAGTGACAGCAGTTTCCCCATTGTTCCCCCCAGGCTGGTAAGCATTGTCAGGAATGTCATGCCCTCTGACGGAATAGTATCACTGGACAACGGTATGTACAAAATATGGTTTACCCGCAACTATAAGGCCCATGAGCCCAATACGGTCCTCCTTGATAATTCTCTGGCGGCCATGGGGGCCGGACTGCCTGCGGCCATGGCAGCAAAGATTGTACATCCGGACAGGAAAGTAATGGCAGTCTGCGGTGACGGTGGGTTTATGATGAATTCACAGGAGCTGGAGACCGCAGTCAGGCTCAGGTTAGACCTTCTCGTATTGGTAATAAACGACAGGGCATACGGGATGATTAAATGGAAGCAGAATGCCATGGGATTTAAGGACTTTTCCCTTGATTTTACTAATCCTGATTTCGTTAAATACGCTGAGAGCTACGGAGCACGGGGACATCGCGCCACCGGAACAGATGAACTTGAACCGCTCATCAACAGGTGCTTTGAATCCCCGGGTGTTCACGTCATTGATGTTCCTGTGGAGTACGCAAGGAACCATGAATTATTGAACCAGTGCCTGTCTCCATTGTAATACCCTTTCATAAGGAGGTCTGTCATGAAGACTGCAATCCTGAAAGTTTTTGCTCCCTATGATGAACATTTGATCAGTGAACTGCCGCTGACCTCATGGGAAGATGCGGACAGGATGCTGGCAGAGGCCTATTCACTTTATCTGGATCGTGACCGGTGGCTTCCAAAATTTGAGCGCATCAGGATTCTCGGGAATTTCAGGGATCTGCTCCTGCAAAATAGTGAACATCTTGCCGCACAGGCGGCTGAAGAGGGCGGTAAACCGATTACTGATTCACAAATAGAGGTCAAGAGGGCAATAAACGGTGTGGATGTCGCAATCCGGGAACTGGCGAATCTGCGGGGAGAGGAAATACCCATGGACCTGAATGAAAGCTCCGGAAACCACGTTGCCTATACCATGCATGAACCTCTGGGGGTTGTCGCGGCAATCAGTGCATTCAACCACCCGGTCAACCTGATCATTCATCAGCTCGTTCCTGCTGTGGCAGCGGGATGCCCGGTTATTGTGAAACCGGCTGCAGCTACTCCGTTATCATGTTTTTCTGTTACGGGCATGCTGTATGAAGCCGGGCTTCCCCGTGAATGGTGTAATCCGCTTGTCTGTGAAAGAGAAGTGACCGGCAAAATCGTCTCGGACCGCCGCATCGGCTTTCTTACATTCATAGGGTCAGCAGGGACAGGATGGAAAATGCGCAGCAGCCTTGCCCCGGGAGCAGGATGTACCCTTGAACATGGCGGAGCTGCGCCGGTGATTGTTGAACCGGACGCAGATATCGATGGACTTCTCCCCGGACTGGTCAAAGGAGGATACTACCATGCCGGGCAGGTATGTGTTTCTGTGCAGCGTGTTTTTGTCCACAGGGACGTCCTGCCTGAGGTAATAGAAAAAATGGTCACTATGGTCAGGAGACTCAAAGTCGGGGACCCTCTGAACAATACGACGGAAGTTGGGCCCATGATAAAACCGTCTGAGGCAGACAGGGTGGAGGCCTGGGTGAAAGAGGCGCTCAGCGAAGGAGGGGAACTTCTTTGCGGAGGCAGCAGGATATCAAAGACATGTTATGAACCCACACTGCTCCTCAATCCATCGCAGAGTTCAAAATGCTCACAGGAGGAAATATTCGGACCTGTAGTGTGTCTCTATGAATATGAGAACTATAAGGACGCGATCGAAGTGGCGAACATGGTCCCCTTCAGTTTTCAGGCGGCAGTGTATACCGGCTCCCTGAACACGGCCCTTGATTGCGTAAAGCGACTCAAGGCAAGGGCAGTACTGGTAAACGAGCATACCGCCTTTCGTGTTGACTGGATGCCCTTTGGCGGGGCGGAAATGTCCGGTATTGGAATCGGAGGCATAGGATATGCCATGCGGGACATGAGCCATGAGAAACTTATGATAATAAAAACCGGGGCTGTGTAGGGTGGATTATTACATTTTACGTTTTTAGCGTATTGAGAATTGACAGACAGAAATAAGTAATGTGATCGGAAAAGTAATGATAGACCACGCCGGCAGCCAGGAGAAAGGCAAGCAGTTTTATAAAGCGGACAAGGGGTAATTTTTTGTTTGCTTCAGACAGCTTCTTAATGGACGCTGTCTGTTCTTCCGACGTTTTCGTCAGGTTCCCGCATTTTCCACATCTCATCGCGCCTCTCATTATTATGTTGCCGCAGTGTGGACATGTTCCATAATTATCAGCCATATCGACCTCCATAAATTATCTATCTTCTTTATCGGATAATTAATGCAAAAAATTAAGAGACGCATGCCGGGCCCCCTTATACGATAATTTCCTGGTAACGTCCTGTTTATTAATTCTTTTAAGCGAGGCTGCAGCTGGGAAAGTATGCACGGCGGTCACCCGCCATGTTGTTTAAAAAATATTATTTGCTGAAGTGAATAAACGCTTGACAATTATTCTTTCCAATGGTAGATTAACAACAGAAGTTTCAGAAGTTTTTTACAGGCCAGACCTCAAAGACTTTTGCTTTGTGGTCTTTTTTTTGTCCGATATAAGGTCGTTCTGATACTTTAGTATATAAGTCAGGAGGTAAATAAAGAGATGATCGAAGGAACAGTAAAATGGTTCAACGAATCCAAAGGATTCGGTTTTATCTCAAGAGAAGGCGGCGAAGATGTTTTCGTCCATTATTCTTCCATAGCAGGTGACGGATTCAAATCCCTGTTTGAAGGTGATGCCGTCAGTTTTGAGATTGAAGAAGGATCAAAAGGGCCAAAGGCGCTTAATGTAGTGAAACTGTAACCACTATCGTATGTCCCCTGCAAAACAGGGGGCATACATTCTCTCTCCGGATTAAATCCCCTTTTATTCGATAAACAGACTGTCTTTTTCAGCGGGCAGAACCTATTTTTCTTTATGTTCACGGTCTGCATTCTCTTTTTTCTCCCTTATTGACACATCTTTTACAAAGTCAGTGCATTTAATATCCTTGCCACTTATTGAAAACTTCTTCTGGCATGTTGCCCTCCATGCACAAATTGCGCAAATTATATTACTTGAAGCCATATGTATCTCCCTCTGTATGCCATATCGCAGGCGCTGTGAAATAAAATGACAGCACAGTTTTTATGTTTCCCGGGATCCCGCCCTTTGCGTTTATTATAAATATTTTATTGTTTATATGGAATAGTTCTTTTATCATGCGTGTTACGGGAATTGTTTTATTGTATCTCCTGAGGAGTTCATGTTCAAACAGAGGTACGATCTTGTCTTTCATCCTCAATTCGGTATCAACAAAAAAAACTGATATGTCGGGGGAGAGTTCTTCAATGCGATTAAGAAATGAAATGATCTGCCTGTCATAAATTTGCTTTGGAGGTGAAGACTTGACCTCCATATAGAGTAAAGAAGAGTCTATCCTGGCCAACAGGTCGTAATCGCCTCCGGCCCTTGATTTTTTGAACTTTACTCCCCATGCGGTTTCAGCCTCAAACTCATTTTCGATCAGCATGGCAACAAACCATTCGAGAGTTGCTCCAAAACTCTTCACCGGACGCCTGACAAGGCGGTAGCCCGGGCCTGATGG
>JBFKMY010000185.1:0-5101 GCA_041629615.1 Thermodesulfovibrionia bacterium
AAATGGTTCAACGAATCCAAAGGGTTTGGATTTATCTCAAGCGAAGAGGGAAGTGATGTTTTTGTTCACTATTCCTCCATAAGTGGCGACGGTTTCAAGTCCCTTATCGAGGGGGATTCTGTCAGTTTCGAGGTTGAAGAAGGTCCGAAGGGCCTTAAAGCTGTTAATGTAACCAAAATCTGATCACACAGGTAAGTCCCCCGGCATGCCGGGGGACTTACATTTCACTCCCTCTCTCTCTGATCTTCTTTATTTTCATCCAGTTTTTGCAAAAGGTCTTTTCTTCTTATATTCCCGTGAAGGGATGAACCGTCCTTAAATTCAAATACCGGTATATCGAACCTGTACAGTTCATACAGTTCATCATCCGTGTCAATGGCGATTTTTGTAACGCGTATGTCAAACTTCTCTTTAAGTCCGTTTAACATTTCTTCTGCCTTGTCACAGAGCCAGCAGCCTTCTTTAAAGTAAACGGTCAGATACACCATAGCGCGTCGGGAACACTGTCATCGGAGGCAGGCAGAACAGACGTCCTTGATTTCTTTCAATACTCTGTTATACTTGTTATAAGTCATAACACCTTCATGATCTGCGAACATTCAAGATTAGGCGTACAATAATCATAATTGTATCATAGGGACGGTCATACGTCAGTATTTTGGAGAGGAATAATGAATTTCAATTACTTAATAAAAACATTTCTTTTTATAATCCTTTTTCTGCATGCCCTTCCGGTAACATATGCTGATGCAGTTCACAGGGTCATGCTGGAAGTTGAAATAGACGTTGACCGCTCTCACATCAAAGGGGTATGGCGGATGGATGTTGCTGCGGGAGAAGATGTGGTTCTCATGATCGGGGCACTTTCCATTGAGGACGTAACGTTCAATGGCAGGCCTGTTGATTATGAAGAGTTTGAACAGACCATTAAAATAGTGCCCCGCAGTGACGGGGAGATTTCGATACGGTATAACGGCATTTTCAGGGACCGCGGGGCCTCACAGGACAGTGAAGATCCCCGTGTAGAGAATGTCATTGATGAACGTGGGGTGTCGCTCACCAATATATGGTATCCGACGCATGGCGAACTTGCCTTTCATGATCTCAAGGCAGTATTGCCGTCCGGTTTCAAGGCCCTTTCAGAAGCAGAAGATATAACTGAAGTAATAAAAGAAGGCAAAGTCCACTACCACTTTCGTTTCCCCTATGAGGTTGCCGGGATCAATCTCGTTGCATCCGACAGGTATGAAATTATCAGTGATAGCATTAGGGACATTGAAATATATGCATACTTTTTCCCCGAAGATGTCCATCTTGCAAAGTCCTATATCGCGTATACAAAAAAGTACCTGGAGATGTATGAAGACCTGCTCGGCATGTATCCCTTCAAGAGGTTCTCAATTGTTGAAAATTTCCTGCCTACCGGGTATTCCATGCCTGGTTTCACTTTGCTGGGAAGCACAGTGGTAAAACTGCCCTTTATTGTTGAAACGTCCCTTGGACATGAAATAGTGCACCAGTGGTTCGGGAACTACGTTTACATAGATTATGACAGCGGAAACTGGGCGGAAGGACTGACCACATATCTTGCCGATCATCTGTACCGGGAACAGCAGGGTGAGGGCTGGCAATACAGAAAACAGATCCTTGTTGATTACAGGAGTTATGTCAGTATCGAGAGAGAGGTTCCCCTTAAATTTTTCACCGGCAGGGTGGACCGTCCCTCACGGTCATTGGGATACGGCAAGGGAGCGATGGTCTTTCATATGCTTAAAAACATGGTCGGCAGAAACGTTTTTTATGCATCGTTGAAAGATTTTATCCAGAATAACCGGTTCAAAAGGGCTTCCTGGAATGATATAAAAGTGTCATTCGAGGACCGCGAACGCCCTTCCCTTGACTGGTTCTTCACACAGTGGGTGGAAAAGGAAGGATTGCCTGAACTGACATTGTACGGCGCTGAATTAACCCAGGAAGGGAAAAATTTCAATCTCCATTTCCATGTCGACCTCGAAGGGGATGTATACCGGCTGAGCTTGCCCGTGACCATATACTTCAAAGATAAAATACTATTTGATTCACTCACTATTGACGGCAGCGAGAACAGTTTTGACCTGCCCCTGCGGTACAAACCCGACAGGATAGTGCTGGACGAGGATTATGATATTGCGCGGGGAATCGGCAGAGAGGAATTTCCTCCCGTAGTTGCCAGGCTTCTGGAGGAGGACACTGTCATCATCGCCGTCCCTGCAGGGGGAGAAGAGATGTATGAAAATATAATAGATGAATTTGAGAGGAAAGGTGCTGTCTCAAAAACTGTTCAGGATATAAAATTTTCAGACATTGAGGAACATTCCCTTATAATCCTCGGTTCCGGCAATCCTTTGACCGGACGGCTTTACGGATCGATTGCTGCGGAGGATGCCGGGTTCTCCCTGATCATGAAGGAAAACCCATGGAACCCGCTCAGGGTGGTAGCCCTTATACACGGGACGTCAAGGGATGAAATTGATGCAGCATACAGGAAAATATCCCATTACGGGAAATACAGCATGCTTTTGTTTGATAAAGGAATAAACAGAAGAAAGGAAATCCAGGGGACAAAAAGAGGAGTGGTTATGGACCTGCACCATGAAGCAACGGCAATTGAAGTTTCATCCATCAGGACATTAACAGATGTAGTCAGAGGGGTCAATAACAAAAAAATTATCTATGTCGGTGAGGTGCATGACGTCTTCGCCCATCATGCTGTCCAGCTTGACATCATTACGGGTATCTATAAAAGAAACCCCCGCGTTGCGATAGGCATGGAAATGTTTCAGCGGCCATTTCAAAAAACCCTTGACAGCTTTATAGCCGGAAAAACAGGTGAAGTGGATTTCCTTAAACAATCGGAATACTTTAATCGCTGGGGGTTTGATTATCACCTCTACAAACCGATCCTCGACTTTGCGCGGACTGAAAAGATACCCGTCATTGCACTCAATCTTCAAAGAGAAATTATTGAAAAGGTGTCCCACGGAGGAATAGATTCACTGTCAGATGAAGAGAAGGCCCTGATACCGCAGGAACTTGACTTCTCTGACGATGAATACCGCGAGCGGCTGAAAGAGGTATTCAGTATGCATGAAGGCGCCGATGAAAAAAATTTCCACTATTTCTATCAGTCTCAAATACTGTGGGATGAAACCATGTCGCACTCAGTAGATGAGTTTCTGAAGAAGAATCCTGACAATACCATAGTTGTTCTTGCCGGACAGGGACACCTGAGATACGGCTCCGGCATCCCTAAACGGACTTTCAGACGCAACGCACAGGACTATGCAATTGTCCTGATAGATGAAGAAGTCGAGAAGGACATCGCCGATTATGTTGTTTTCCCCAAACCCGTTGAAGGGATAACCACCCCCAAACTGATGGTCTTCCTGAGTAAGGAGGAGGGCAGAATGAAGATTGCGGGATTCCCTGAAAAGAGTGTTTCTGAAAAGGCGGGAATGAAGGTTGATGATATCATACTCTTTATCGATGAGACTGAAATAAAGAGTATTGACGATATAAAAATATACCTGCTCGGTAAAAAGAGGGGTGACTTTGTCAAAGTTAAAATCAGGAGAAAAGAAGACGACCTGCGGAAAGAAATGGTTTTTGATGTTGAACTCTGAAAAGAGCGGGCATGATCGCAAAGAGATAAAGAGTATGAGCAGATGAAAAAAAACAGAGGAAATAAGGACCGGCGGGCCCTGTGCGGCATCTGTCCTGCAGGCTGCTGGGTAATAGTGACCTGTGATGATAACGGGAAGATTGCACAGGTCCGTCCTGATGACAGTTCTGAATTAGGAGTTATCTGCAAACTTGGAGAGCACTCAGCCGAGATAGTCTATTCCAAAGACCGGCTTTTATATCCCATGCAGAGAAAGGGGCCGAAAGGAACCTATGACTTTGAGCGGATCTCATGGGACAGGGCCTATGAAATCATCGTCAGGAAGCTTCATACAATCAAGGCAGCTTACGGGCCTGAAGCAACCGCTATTTATACGGGCAGGGGAAGTTTTGAACGTTCAATGTGTGATGTATTTCAGCCTGAGGGTGTTGCCGTGTCGTCTGCCTCCAGTGTCCTGTTTCCCTTCGGTTCTCCTAATACTATGGGCGTGGGAGCGCTCTGTTATGTTTCGTTTGCAATGATTGCCCCCCATGTGACCATGGGGAGCATGATGATAAACATGTTTTCGGACATTGAGAATGCGCATCTTATTGTGATCTGGGGAGCAAACCCGGCAACAGACTGTCCTCCCCTGGATCTTGAACGGATTATCAAGGCACACAGGAAGGGAGCACAGGTCGTAGTTATTGATCCACGGAGAACAATGACTGCAAAACTGACCGGCGCTCAATGGATACCCGTGCGTCCGGGCACCGACGGTGCGCTGGCACTGGCAATGTGCAATGTTCTTATCAAGGAAGAACTCTATGACGATGGTTTTGTAAGAGACTGGACACATGGATTTGAAGAGTTCTCACGGTATGTACAGCATTTCACCCCTGCAGTTGCAGAGAACATTACCGGTGTTCCTGCAGAAACGGTGATATCCCTTGCACGGCGTATTGCTGAAGCTGACGGAGCATCACCGGTCATGTACAGCGGGCTTGAATACAGCGACAGCGGAGTTCAGGCCATACGGGCAACCCACGTACTCTGGGCCCTCGCAGGACAGCTTGATGTACCGGGCGGCCGGTGTTTTTCGATGAATGAAAACCAGTTTCCTGTAAACCGGGAAGGCCACATTGCAAATCCCGATGTTCGCAGGGCCCTCGGCCGCGACCGCTTTCCCGTCTATAGCTCCTATCGCGGTGAATCCCATGCAATCAGCCTGCCCGATGCAGTTCTGGATGGGCGGCCCTATCCGGTACGGTCGCTTATTATTTTGGGCGGATCGATCATCACCGCCTGGCCCCGGCCTTCCCTCTGGCGAAAGACATTGGGTGCTCTTGATTTTCTCGTCTGTATAGACCGGCAGTTGACAGCAGATGCCGCGTTTGCAGATATTGTCCTTCCGGGCACGACAATGTACGAAATTGAATCCTATATGACCTATGGCCCCCT
>JBFKMY010000186.1:0-5081 GCA_041629615.1 Thermodesulfovibrionia bacterium
CCGATAACTTCTACAGGGGTCGATGGTCCGGCACTCTCAATTTTCTTTCCTGTATCATCTATAAGCGCCCTGACCCTTCCGGCGATGGTCCCCACAATAAAGGGGTCCCCGATCTTGAGCTTTCCCGTATTGACGAGAACGGTTCCCACCGGGCCTCTCCCTTTATCAAGCTTCGCTTCAACGATTGTGCCCCTTGCGGACCTGTTAAAATCTGCTTTTAATTCCATGATTTACGCCTGGAGAAGGATCATCTCAAGGAGTTTTTCTATGCCTGTTTTTTCCTTTGCGGACACTTCAACAAATATGTTCTTCCCTCCCCAGTCTTCGGGAACCACATCATACTGGGAAAGTTCGTTCTGGACTTTCGATACATTCGCTTCAGGCTTGTCGATTTTATTCACTGCAACAACAATGGGCACATGTGCCGCTTTTGCATGATCAAGAGCTTCGATAGTCTGAGGCATGACACTGTCATCGGCTGCAACGACAAGAACGACAATGTCCGTCACCTTGGCCCCTCTTGCCCGCATCATGGTGAACGCTTCATGCCCGGGGGTATCAAGAAAGGCTATTTCCTTGTCTTTCAGTTTTACTTTATAGGCACCGATATGCTGGGTTATTCCTCCTGCTTCAGTTTCCGTAACTCTGGCTTCCCTGATTGCGTCAAGCAAAGTGGTCTTCCCATGATCTACATGCCCCATGATTGTCACAATAGGGGGGCGGAGACTGAGAGCAGATTCGTCAACTTCCGCATCTTCAAGCAGAGATTCTTCATCTTCCACAATGACCAGTTCCAGTTTCACGCCAAAGGACTCTGCAACAATCTGTGCTGCATCAGCATCCAGCGGCTGGTTTATTGTTGTCATAGATCCCAGTTCCATGAATTTCTTTATCACATCATTGACTTTTTGTCCTATTAAGTCAGCGAACTCCTTTACTGTTGTCCCTTCCTGGAATTTAATGACACGCTTGCGCGGGGCGGTAGTAACAGAAGACGCGGGTTCCTCGGTCTTTTTGATCTGTGTTTTTTTATCATGTTTTTTGTATCGTGGTTTAAAATCGAACCCTTTTTTGGATATCTCAACTCTTCGGATGGAATCAAAGGCCCTTTGCATCCCCGGCTTGCTTTTAAATTTTGCCAGCTTCTCGCTCTCGACCTCTTTTTTAAATTTGTCAGGGAGGATTATTTCTTCCTCTGTTGCAGCGGATGACTCTTCCTCGAGCAGTTCATCGGGCTGTTTTGTAAACGGTTTTTTTCTTTTCGCTACGATTTCTTCAGGCGCGGGTTTTACTTTCTTCCCTGGAGCGGGCTCCTTTGCTGCCTTTGCTTTCTTTGCCCTGACGACTGATGATTTTGTTTTCGCTTTCGCGGCCTCTTTGGTCTTGCCGGCTTCTGCGGGAGCGGCAGGTTTTGTGCCCCTGTCTTTTACTGCGGCTGGTTCAGGCTTTCCTGCAGCCGGTCTCTGCTTGAGCAGGATATCGGTCAGTTTTCTTGCGGTCTCCTCGTCAATATTCGACATATGGGATTTTGCTTCTATTCCCAGTCCTGCAAGCCGTGCAAGGATCTCCTTGTTGCTCACGTTGATTTTCTTGGAGAGTTCGTATATTCTTATTCCGGCCATTTTCTTAACAGGTAATTACAGTTAATTATCAACCCTTTTAGCTGAAATACACCCTGAAAACACGATGCAGTTGCGGGTTGTAAGTTTGTTTGGATTAATGTTATCATAACCTCTCTTTATAAAGCAAATAAGCGTCCTCAGGGATGTCCGTTTGTTCAGAGAGATAAAAAAAACGTAATAGAGCGTAGATATATCGGGAGGAAACACAGATGGCAGTATGTTCAGTATGCGGTAAAAAGAGGGTTACCGGCAATAATGTCAGTCACGCAAATAACAGGACGAAGCGGGTTTTTATGCCAAACCTGCAGAGAGTCAGGGCACAGTCAGATCATGGCGTGAGAAAAGTGTATGTCTGTACCCGGTGTCTCCGTTCCGGAAAAATAAAAAAAGCAGTATAGCAAGATAATCTCTACATAGCATTGCTGTTTTTTCGGTTTTACTCCTGATCTGCAGGCCATTAATTTTCTATGCAGTCTCTTCATAACATCCTCAAGGAATTCGTCAAAGATTTTGGGATTGAAAGCGGCCCTGTTCTTAATGTGATCAGAAGACAGTGGTCCGATATTGTCGGAGACACCATTGCTTCCCATACCTATCCTGACACCATTAAAAATAAAGTGCTTACCATACGTGTTGACACTCCCCAGTGGATGCATCATTTGAGTTTTTTCAAGGAGGATATTTCCGGGAAGCTCAGGACCTATACTATAGTTGCCATCCGTTTCAGGATTGGCAGTCTCCCCCGGAAAGCTGATGCCCAGGGCAAGGACGAGGATGCAGGGCTTACTGATGAGGATTTGAGATTTGTGGAGAATACTATTAAAAATGTGAAAGACGAGGAGATTAAGGCGAAATTTAAAAAGCTGATTTCACATGGATTGACAAAGGGAAGACGGAAAGGGGCCCCATAAACCATGTGAATGCGTTAAACCATTTTTTACGCTGACTTGTCCCGGTCTTCATAGGTGAGGACCGGTTTTTCTTTTTTATTAATAACATCATCGGTTATTATGCATTCCGTTATATTGCTTTGAGAGGGGATTTCATACATTACATCAAGCATGATCTCTTCAAGGATGGCCCTTAATCCGCGTGCTCCGGTTTTGCGTTTTACGGCTTCTTTCGCGATTGCAGCGCAGGCTTTGTCCGTGAATTTAAGCTTTACATTGTCAAAGGAGAGCAGTCTTTGATATTGCTTTACCAGCGCGTTTTTGGGTTCCGTAAGTATTCTGACAAGTGCGGATTCCCCAAGTTCGCTCAGGGTTGCGACGACCGGCAGGCGGCCGACGAATTCAGGGATAAGTCCGTACTTGATAAGGTCCTGGGGTTGTATTATTTTCAATATATTGCCGATCTTTTTGCTGCCGACAATTGCGGGTTCAGCTCCAAAGCCGACAACTTTCTTGCCGATTCTTTCCTCTATGATCTTTTCCAGTCCTACAAAGGCCCCGCCACACACAAAGAGAATGTTCGTAGTATTTACCTGGACAAATTCCTGCTGCGGATGTTTTCTTCCCCCCTGGGGCGGAATATTTGCGACCGTTCCCTCAATAATTTTCAGAAGGGCCTGCTGCACCCCTTCACCTGACACGTCCCTTGTGATTGATACATTCTCGGTTTTGCGGCTTATCTTGTCTATCTCATCAATATAGATAATGCCCCTCTGTGCCCTTTCTACGTCATAATCCGCCGCCTGCAGGAGTTTCAGTATGATATTTTCAACATCCTCGCCAACGTATCCAGCTTCCGTAAGGGTCGTGGCATCAGCAATGGTAAAGGGTACGTCAAGGATCCTTGCCAGTGTCTGCGCGAGAATGGTCTTTCCGGTGCCGGTCGGACCTATAAGGATGATATTGCTTTTCTGCAATTCAACGTCTGACTGCCGGGGATTGTTTATTCTTTTATAATGGTTGTGTACGGCAACGGAGAGAATTTTTTTTGCCCGCTCCTGCCCGATGACATAATCATCAAGGAAGCTCTTTATTTCTTTGGGGGTAGGAAGCTTCCGGGACAGGCTGATATCAAATGCCGGGTCGAATTCTTCGGCCATTATTTCATTGCAGAGACCTATGCATTCATCACATATGTACACTGTTGGTCCTGCTATCAGCTTTCTGACCTCCTTCTGCCCTTTTCCGCAGAAGGAACATTTCAGTAACTCATCACTTTGCTTGTTTGTTTTATTATCTTTCATGATTTCGCTATCCTGTTTTTATGGATTCAATCACTTCGTCGACTATGCCGTACTCTTTGGCCTCCTGCCCGGACATGAAATAATCTCTTTCCGTGTCAACATGGATCTTATCAAGAGGCTGCCCTGTATGGTTTGCGATAATATTGTTGAGGGTTTCCTTCATTTTTAAAATTTCTTTTGCATGAATTTCGACATCCGTGGCCTGGCCATGAAACCCCCCCATCGGCTGGTGTATCATGATGCGGGAGTGGGGAAGTACAAAACGTTTCCCCTTTGTGCCCGCAGTGAGAAGCAGTGCACCCATACTTGCTGCCTGGCCCAGACAATAGGTGGAAATATCGGGTTTAATATACTGCATTGTGTCATATATGGCGAGGCCGGCGGTAACTATCCCTCCGGGAGAATTGATATAAATATGGATGTCCTTTTCAGAATCTTCGGTCTGCAGAAACAGTAATTGCGCAATGACGGTGTTTGCAAGATTGTCATCTATCGGACTTCCTATAAAAACAATCCTGTCTTTTAAGAGCCTGGAATAAATATCATACGCCCTCTCCGTCCTTCCTGTCTGTTCTATTACCATTGGAATTAAACTCATATCTTCTCCTCAAAAAAAATATTTAGCTATCCTCTTTATATTATATATTTGCAGGGGCGTATTGCAATGCGCCCCTGCATTTTGCAATAAGCCCCCGGGTGTTTCAGTAAGCCCCAATGAATTAAAATAAGCCCCTGCGCAGTGCGCTTATCCCCTGAAATCACTGAACGACTGATTTCGACAATATCATGTCCAGCACTTTGTCTGCAAACAGCCTGCTCTTCAATGCGTCCATCGAACCCTCTCTCACGGAGTAGAGCCTTGTTACCTCTTCGGGCTTGAGGTTATTGCGCTCAGCTATCTCTTTGATGGCCTCTTTAACGTCATCATCATTGACTGCGATGTTCTCCCTTTTGCCGATTGCTTCAAGAAGGAGGACACTTTTTACATTGTCCTTTGCCTTTGATTCAAATTCTTTTTTCAATTCTTCATCGGGCCGGACCTCCTGCCCTTTTCTCATTGCATCCTGTTTTGCATGATCGATCAGGGACTCGATTTCTCCCTGTACCATTGATTCAGGAACATCAAAATCATGTCTTTTGATCAGGTGGTCCAGGATCTCTTTTTTATAATCAAGATTTATCTCGCCTTCTCTCCTCTTGCTGAGATTTGAATGGATTTTTTTTCTCATTTCATCCACTGTACTGCAGTCGGCACTCTTTGCAAG
>JBFKMY010000187.1:0-5020 GCA_041629615.1 Thermodesulfovibrionia bacterium
ATCCCGGCCCTCACATCGTACAGTTCCTTATCTGCAAAAAGCCCCCTGTTCCCTTTGTAATAATTTTCAATGTCTTCATATGGTATATGTATGAATGCTTTTATCCTTCTGTTAATATACTCACTGATGACGGATTCCTTATCACTCCTGTTTTGTGGAAGCTCAGGGGATCTCCCTATCCTGTATTTTTTTGCTTCAATTAACAGCAGCAGTGTGTTTATCATCTCATTCAGCACTGTTTCCTCAGATATGGTCTTGTCCGATTCCCTTGCAGCCTGAAATGTCTCCTCAAATTCACTCAGCAGGATTATTTCATCGTTTACGATCGCAACGATCCGCTCCAGGTCTTCTGCCTGTGCTGAACTGATAGCTGCCATGTGAATAAGGAACAGGGCATGTGCAATGAGGATCAGATGTTTCATTATTTTCCTTCTCTTCATTTCTTTCTCTTCCCCTTCTTCCCTGGTACTTCATTGATCAGAAGGCATGTCCGAAACTGAAATGTACTTCTCCTGAACTGTCCCCCTCCTCTTTATTCATTTTATGTCCGTAGTCCACCCGGATCGGTCCTACGGGGGTATTGTACCGTAATCCCGCACCTGCAGTATATTTCAGTTCATCCTGTACATCATCTATTGTTTTCCATACATTCCCCGCATCGATAAAGGTGACAAGCCCAAACCCTTTACCCAGTGAAAATCTCAACTCTGCGTTCGTTAAGGCAAATACATTGCCTCCGGTCGGATTGTCGTCATCACCCTTTGGTCCAAGGGCGTCATTGCTGTATCCCCGTACAGTGGCCCTGCCCCCGAGAAAAAATCTTTCGATAAGAGGAATTTCTTCATTATCCCCGAATCCATATGCTGCACCTCCTCTTACTGAAAATGCAAAGACCACAGGATTCATCAATTTCAAATACCATGAACTGAGGAAAGATCCCTTTATGAATTCCGCCTCAGACACCAGCGCTTTTGACGCATATTTAACAACAATACGCTGCAGGGAGCCTGAGGACGGATCAAATGGGTTGTCCCGCGCATCATAAAACAGGGAGGGCGAAACACTGCTGATGACAAGAGTGCCCGTATCCTCCCTGCTCAATATAACGTCCTCCTCCACATCCTTTGTGTCGGTAAATGAATATTCATAGTCAAGCCCGATCTTCAGCCCGTCTGCGATCTCTTTCTCAATGCCGGCAATAAAACTCTGTTTATCGATTTTATACAGCACGCTCCTTGTTTCAATATTGATCGCCCTCTTTTCTTCCCGTATCAGGAATATCTTTAACGGCACATAATCCCAGTTAAAAAGCCACGGCTCCCTGAAATTCACTATGTATCTCCTCTCAACGGAACTCACCTCTGCGCGGAATCCGATCTGCCTGTTATACCCGCCAAGATTGTTATAGCTCACACCAAGCGATCCCCTCGCCTCTTCATAATCACCATATCCGAGACTGATTTCCATGGAACCGGATTTTCCCTCTTTTAAAGTAATAAGCACATCTTTGACGACCTCATCTCCTTTCACAATCCCCGGTTCAAGAACATCAATGGATACTTCACTGAAAATGCCAAGCTGATAAAGGCGCTGCTTGACCTGCGTAAGATGGTCGTAATTATAACGTTCCCCTTCAGCAAGGATTAATTCACGATTAACAATTTTGGCCTTTGTTTTCCGGTTTCCGCTCAGAATGACCTTACCCACAAGAGAGGGTCTCTTTTCGTTGATCCTGAATATCAGGGAAGCATTATTGTTATCAATGTCATGTTTTACATCAATGTCCGCATCCAGAAACCCGGAGCGGCGGTAAAGAGAAAGCACCCTTCGTCGCGCATCGCCGATATCAATCACATTATAGGGCGCTCCCTCATCAAGATGTAATGCATCAAGGACGTCAGACAGTGCTATCTGTTCATTTCCCAGAATCTCAATAGAAGTAATTGTAGTCCGGGGACCTTCATCGATAATAAACTCAAGATGCATTTCCCTTCCGTTATCCTGAAGGTCCTCACGTATCTCCTTAACGTCAGCCTGTAAATGGCCCAGGGCATTGTAAAACCTGACAATCAGTCCCCTGCTGTCGTTCAGCAGGTTCCTGTTGAAGGGTTTGTTTTCAGCAAACGGGAGGGTCCTTTTGAGAGCCTCTGTTTTTATGCTGACTCCTGTAAAATCGATTTTATTGAGAATCACCTTTTCTCCCTCAAAGATTAAAAAGGCAATCTTTATCAGATCATCTTTCCGCTCCACGCCGGCCGCTATCTGTGCATTCAGGTATCCCCTGCTTACATAAAGCCGCCTGATACGGTCAGCTGTTTCCGTCACCGATTCATCGCTTACCTCCTCATTTTCCATAAAAACCAGTTCTTTCTCGAGCTTTCTCTTACTGAATTCCCTGTTATTGGTAAATTCAACGTGAACTCTGGGACCGGGATGAACTGGGACGGAGAGTTCCCCTTGACTAAAATAATAGGGCCCCACTACGGGATTTACATATCTCTTTTTCTTGTAATGTTCCTCAATCTTTATCATGTCCCTGTCCAGCCTGTCCTGATCAAGGAGGCCCCCTTCTGTGACGGACAGTATAAATCTGACCTCAGGATCTGCGTTTATTTTTTTTATGATAAAGGGCTCGCCTTCATCGATGTTTACATATAAAATGACAAGGGCATTCTCCTCATCGACTTTAACAGTAATGGTGATAGCAGCATCGGGATACCCCTTCCTTTTGTAAAACTCGATAAGCTCAAGACGGGAACGCTGGAGGAGCTCCTTCTTAAAATCCTCTCCTTCCTGGTAATAAAATGTTTTTCTGATAAGCTTCCCCGGCATATTTTCGTTCCCCTTCAGGACAATTTTTTTCACAAGCGGTATTTCCTCCACAAAATAGGTCAATTTAATACCGCCTCCCGATGGCTCTGATATGACACGTATATCGTTAAAAATATTCTTTTTGAATGCCCTCCTTATTCCCCTTGCCAGTTTCTGTCTGTCAAGTCCTTCCCCGATACGAAGGGACATCAGATCAATGAGTTCGTCCTCATTGATGCGGATGAGTCCCGCTACATCAATTGCCGTAATCGTTTCATCGTAAGCAGTGGCACAGGCAGGCGCCGGAAAAGAAAAATAAAGACCGGAGAGGAGAGAAAGGAGTAATGACCGTATAAAAATGAGACCCGCCATATTTCTCATTTTCAAGGCCATATTTTCTATTTAAACTCAAACCTGTATTTCAAATCTAATCCTGCACTGCCTATCTCATTTCTCGATCCCAGGATGGAGAGGTTCCTGTCAATTTTGTATTCAAGCTTGACAACATTCTCTTCCGCTGTACCAATAGCAGTCGAGTATGTCACAAACAGTTTATCCTCAAACAAACGCTTGCCGATAGTCACTTTGGGGACAAATGCCCCTTCAGTAGTCGTGTGCGGCTCGATTTCAAAGCGTTCAAAACCGGTTATATATTGAAACTGCTCCTCTCCAGAGTCCTGAATAGCTCCCGTAAGTATGGCCGTTGCCTCTCCTGCTGCAATACCGCTTTCAATGCCCCTCGCCTCATTACCGGTCTGTCCTACGGTGAGTAATGCAAGGATATCCGTCTCCGACAGGGGCGGGTCTGAAAACAGGGACAGGGTAAATTCATCCATGATACCATCCAGTGTAAGTCTGACATGGTAATTATTAATATACGTTTCAGCAAGGATATGAAAGACAGGAGATATCCTGTCCGCTTCCACAAAATCGACACTGCTTCCCTCCAGGACTTTAAACTCATTGCTCCTGAAATACACCGTCCCCTCATTTGCCTCAATCCTGCCGAGAAGCCCGCGGTGTCCTAAGGTCCCCGTTACATTGAGAGCAAGCCTGACCGGCGTACGGGCAATATTATTGTCAATAATAATATTCTCCATCCCGGTGACATGGACATTAACCACTGTATCCGAGAGGAATGCAGGATACTCAATCTGCTCTTCGTTGATCTCTTTGAGCCCGAGCAGCCAGGTTTTCCATTCGATCCTTTTTGTGTATCTCGCTCTTTTTATATCAATATTTCCTGTAAGACCCGATCCCCTGGCCGATGTCTCATAGAACAGTCTTCCATCGAGCGTTGATCTGAGTCCCTCTGCCGGTTTCACCTTAATTCCATTGAAGTCGGCAGAGACAAAAAACCTTTTAAAAGAAAGACCGTCAAGAAGTCCGGCCCCGGACATAACTACCGATCCGCCGGCAAATTTTGCGTGAACAGAGTCAAATGTAAGCCGGTCCTTTTGAAAAAAGATTGTACCGTCAAGCGGCCCTATCGTGTACGGGAATTCTGAAAGTGATGCTGTCGTGTCGTGAATGCTTATCTCACCCCTGACTTCCGGGCTCTTCCATGACCCTCCAATGTCAACGTTAAAGTCCCCCTTTCCTTTTAAGGACGAAATTCGATCATATAACGCCCTCAGGGGGGCAATTTCCATGTTTCCCTTCATATGGAGGTTGTAATTATCATGAAGTTTAAATGCTCCATCAATAGTAAAATCCGCACCCTTTCCGGCCAGAGCAAAAGACTTAATACGGAATTCATTATCGACCAGTTCAACTTCAATAGTATCCCGGTTTATGAAATCATATCCGTACAGACTGACGGTAGCGGAATTCAACGTTGACGTCAAAGAAAAACTATCACCCCGGCCTTTCAGTTTGACCCCTCCTTCCAGATACACCATGAAATCCTCAGGAATTTCCGTGAGAAATCCTTCCAGGAGAAAATCGTACCTGCCTTTATTTAATTCTGCACTGACGTCCCATATGATATCGTCAGAAAAAAGTGCATGTACCTCGGAAGCAACAAGACCATTGATCAGGCTTCCCCGGGCCCGGAGCTCTTTGTTTTTCATTGTTCCCGTTATCTTACCCTTTCCCGCACGTACGCCTTTGAGAAGGCTTTCATCAATGTCTATTAAAAATGCAATATCAGGATTGTCAACCGGGCCTGATGCCTGCAGATCAACGCCAAACATCATGTCCAAAGGAT
>JBFKMY010000188.1:0-5005 GCA_041629615.1 Thermodesulfovibrionia bacterium
GGGTCAGCAAATGAGCTGGAATATCTGCTGATCCTCTCTCATGATCTGGACGTATTGCATAGGAGTGACTATGATGCACTGAAAAACGAGGTTGTAGAAGTCAGACGTATGATGACCTCACTGCGTCAAACGCTGAAAGCCGGACGCTGAGAGCTGAAAGCTGAAAGCTGGGAGCTGGAGGCTGGAGGCTGGGAGCTGGAAGCTGGAGGCTAGTGGCTGGAAGCTGGAGGCTGGAAGCTTTATTCTTTCGTTTCCCCGGCAGCCTGCGCCGGCGTTTCCTGCACTTCTCCCTGGCCCGGTGCTGCGGGCTGGTCCTGGAGGGGGCCGGCGGGTGCTTCACCGAGAGGGGTTGCCGGTGCTTCCTGGACAGGGACGGAAGACATGATGGATGTCCTTTTGATCGTGAAGATTGCAAGTGTCAGGGACGTCACCATGAATAAAATGGCCGAGGCGGTCGTGAGCTTGCTGAGAAATGTCGCAGCGCCCCTGCTGCCGAAAAGGGTCTGGCTTGAACCCCCGAATGCAGCGCCCATTTCAGCTCCTTTACTGCTCTGGATCAGGATGATGAAGATCAAAAAAAGACAGACGATCAGGTGAAAAACAACAATTGCTGTATACATGTATTAAAATCCTTCTTGGTTATTTACTGGATGCACCGGTTACTATTCCGGCAAAACTGTCGGGTTTGAGACTCGCCCCGCCGACAAGGGCGCCGTCAACATCCGGCTGTGACATAAGTTCTTCTATATTTTCAGGTTTTACGCTTCCGCCGTACTGGATGCGCACGCTGTCAGCACTGTCCCTGTTTTTTCTTAACCATCCCCGTATATGCGCGTGCGCCTCGTTGGCCTGCTCTTTTGTTGCTGTCCTGCCGGTGCCGATCGCCCAGATAGGCTCATAGGCTATCGTTATCCTGTCAAGCGACAGATCCTGCAGGGAACCGCCAAGCTGTTTCTCAAGCACTTCAAACGTCCTGTTAGCCTCCCTCTCCTCAAGGGACTCTCCTATGCAGAGAATGACTTCAAGTCCGCTCTTGATGGCCAGCTTGATCTTTTTATTGACGATTTCATCGGTTTCGGAGAAATACTGCCTGCGTTCCGAATGGCCGATTATTACGCAGGAGCATCCTGCAGACAGGAGCATGCCCGGAGAAATCTCACCGGTAAAGGCCCCTGTTTCCTCAAAATAGACGTTCTGGGCACCAAGGCTGACACTGGATGATTTCAGCAGCCGGGCTGCAGTGCTCAGAGAGGTGAAGGGCGGTGCAATTAAAATATCAACATCCCTGATATCTTTCACCATAGGGAGGAACGCATTGATAAACTCCTCTGTTTCCCCAATGGTCTTGGTCATTTTCCAGTTCGCTGCGATAAACGGCTTTCTCATGAAGGATAATTTAGTTGAATAAGCGGCATAAAGTCAAGGTGCTGCCCATCTTCAAACTCCTTTAAAGACATACAATCAGTCCGCATCATGTGCGTATGCGGGGATTTTTACTGGCGCGATCTTCCCACGGAATAATAATGAAACCCCATTTTTATCAGCCTGTCGGGATCATATATGTTCCTGAGATCAAAGAAGAACTTCCCCTTTGTCGTCTTTTTTATTTTTTTCAGGTCAAGGTTCCTGAACTGGTTCCACTCCGTGGCTATTATGACGGCATCTGCCCCCTTTGCAGCTTCATAGGCATCCCTGCAGTAGGTGATTTTTGGATATATTTTCTTCGCTTCCTTCATTGCAACAGGGTCAAATGTCCGTATTTTTGCCCCTCCTTTCAAGAGCTTGTCAAGGATAAAGAGAGACGGCGCATCGCGCAGATCATCGGTGTTCGGTTTAAAGGAAAGTCCCAGCATGCAGATGGTTTTTCCCTTGATCTTTCCCATGGTAGCAGCAATGATGCGTGCTGCCTTTTCTTTCTGAAACTCGTTTGCCTTTACGGTGGCTCCGATTATGCCCAGTTGCACTTTATTTTCCCTGCCTATCTGCAGGAGGGCGAGGGTGTCTTTGGGGAAACAGGAGCCGCCGTAGCCGGGCCCGGCATGGAGGAATTTGGGGCCGATCCTGTGATCAAGACCCATCCCTTTGGCAACGGTCTGGACATTTGCCCCCACGACTTCGCAGAGATTGGCGAGTTCATTGATATAGGATATCTTTGTGGCGAGAAAGGCGTTCGATGCGTATTTAATGAGTTCCGCAGTTTTTACGTCTGTGATCACAATCGGCGTTTCAAGCAGATAGAGCGGTCTGTACAGGTCTTTCATTATGGCCGTTGCCTGGTCGCTTGCGGTGCCGATAACGATCCTGTTGGGTCTCATGAAATCTTCGATCCCGGCACCCTCCCTGAGGAATTCAGGATTGGAGACAACATCAAAGTCCATGCTTTCTCTCAGGTTTTTGGAGATGATTTTCCGGACCTTTTCCCCGGTGCCTACCGGGACCGTGCTCTTTGTGACAATCACCTTGTAACTGGTTATATGCTTTGCAATTTCCTTTGCAACGTTTTCAACATATTTCATGTCTGCAGATCCGTCCCCGCGGGGAGGTGTTCCCACTGCGATAAAAATAACGAGTGACGAATCCACGGCATCGGCGATATTGGAGGTGAAGTCCATACGGCCGGCCTTTATATTTCTCTGCATGATCTCTTCAAGGCCGGGCTCATAAAAGGGAACAATGCCTTTTTTCAATGACCGTATCTTCCTGAGATCATTGTCTACACAGGTGACATGTAATCCGAACTCCGCAAAACATGCGCCTGTAATTAATCCGACATACCCGCTTCCAATAACAGCAATGTTCATTTTCCCTCCCGGCTCCTTTATGAAAGATATAAAAACTCTCTATTTTAAAATAAAAGGCATATTTATTTCCCGTGAAAGCAGGGGATTACCTGTGATGCATGTTAAAGAAAAGTTCTCCCTTCAAGTCTCCCCCTTTGAAAAAGGGGGATTAAGGGGGATTTTACGAATAACTTATTTAAAAAATCTCCCCTGACCCCTCTTTGCCAAAGAGGGGAATATGCATTCAACAATTACTAATAAAATATTATTTTGAACCCCGACATGCAGTCGAGAAGGATTCACTATTCTCCTTCAGCGAGCTCAGCACTGAAGTGCCCGATGATTGCCTTGCTTTTTACGAGCACCGGGAGCTTCCTGTTATCGTCTGTTGCCCATATGGTGATATCTCCTGTCTTCGGGAATATCCCTTCGGACTGTAAAACGGGTTTGACGACGATTGTTTCGAATTCCCCGGCAAGAACGCGGATTTTTTCCCTCCTCAGCACCTGCACTTCTGTATTCCATAGTTTTTTGTTGTCAAAAATATCGATGTAGGTGCTCTTCCCTATGGTAAGGTCCCACTTTGTCATTTCGTAAAACGCTGACAGGGGATCATATGCCGGCTTGTCAAGAAAGAATTCCTCAATGGTTTCGTCCCGTACATTATGGAATGTGATTTTCTGCGGTTTGCCGTCCTCCTTTCTTTCGAAGTATGTCACCTTGTCTCTTTTGTGGCGTCCCTGCCGTACTTTTAAAGTAAATTTTTTCGGATATCCGTCAGGATAGAGGATGCTTTCAGCGGTATCGTCGACTTTGTAGAAAAGAGCGATGATCGAGGCTGACGTTGCATGGGTCTTGATTACTATCCCGTCCGCTGTGCTCCGGTAATCCATCACTGCCGTGCCCGCCCGGATTCCTGCCCAGTAGATATAGTAAACAAATCTCTTGTTTACCGGTTCAGCGGCTTCAGGGACCGCAGGCAGGGCTGCAGACAGAAGGAAGATCGCAGAGCAGAGCCCCAGGATTGTAATACCCGTCCCCGCTTTCCTGCATACCCGGTGACCGGCACTGGTGCTTCTCATAAAGAGTCCTTTAATGCTTTATAGACAGGCCCAACGCCTGTGCTTTTCATGCAGATAAAATTACTGCACCTTTTCCTGCGGCAGGGACTGCACGGGACATCGGTCTTAATGACCGTTAACTTCCTGTTTGTTTCCCAGCCATAGGGCCCCGTCTTTTTCGGATCAGTAGGACCGAAGATCGCGATGGTGGGGACGTCGAGGGCCGCTGCAATATGCATGGGGCCTGAGTCGTTGCTGACTACTGCCTTTGCACCGGCAATC
The DNA here is from genome assembly GCA_041629615.1 of Thermodesulfovibrionia bacterium. Classification (GTDB taxonomy): domain Bacteria; phylum Nitrospirota; class Thermodesulfovibrionia; order UBA6902; family UBA6902; genus JBFKMY01. The sequence goes on from JBFKMY010000188.1 coordinate 4,124, forward strand.
AACGCGGTCAGTTCTTTCAGGTCTGTCTTTCCGCAAAGATTTAGTATGGTTTTTCCCTTTTTGTGTTTTCCTGCTGCCTCTGTTTCATACTGTGCACTCATTTCCATGATGGTTTGTGCAATTTTCCTGTCCGCCCTGCTGCCTGTAATGACACAGGGGAGGGGGATTTTATTTATGAGCAGGGCAAAATATTCAGCCGGCCATCTTTTTGTGGTCCACCGCGCTGACGGCACGAGTACGACATATTCTCCACTATTTCCCAGGAGTTTTTTTGTCCTGTCTGCGGCATCAGGATTAATATGAAGGGGGAAATGTACCTTTCCTGATCCGGCGCCTATTGCCCTCGCAACCGCAAGGCACCTGTCTACAGCATGCTGATTGTTGTTTACCCTGACTGTTTTATCATAAAAATACCGGCTTCCTTCCCGCGCATCCTGAAACCCTATTTTTGTAGTGGCCGGGGTAAAAAACCCGATGATGCCGCTTCGCAAGAGCCCCTGTAGATCAATTGCCATATCATATTGTTTTGATTTCAGGGCCTGTTTTAATGCAGAGACCTCGGCGATTGTTTGGGGAAGGTTTTTTATATTTTTCCAGGCATCCTTATTAAAGATAACAAGTTCATTGATGAGCGGACTGTCTTCTAAAATACCTTTCAAGTTCTTGCTTATTACCCAGTCGATCACTGCCCCGGGGAAGGCATCTCCCAGGGCCTTTAAAAAGGGCAGTGCATGAATTACATCTCCCAGAGAACTGGGTTTTATGACAAGTATTTTCATTGAGTGAACGTTTTTAAATATGCAGTCCGTTAAAAAGACAGTCTGGCGTAACCGTTCAGAGAAGGGTGGCAAAGAAGAAAGATTCCGGACAAGCCGGAATGAC
>JBFKMY010000189.1:0-4983 GCA_041629615.1 Thermodesulfovibrionia bacterium
AAAATGGCATCACCGCTATTCCCACCTTTGTGATGACCAAAGAAAAGTTGGTCGGCGCACAACCCTATGAGGCGCTGACAGAACTTATGGAAGCAAAGGGCGTGAAGAAGAGGACCAATACGTACCTGTTTTAATAGAGGGGAAAACAGTTCATCCTTCTCAGTGTCTCAACCAGATTTTCATGAGAGGTGTAATGAATCCCGTTTATACCAAGAGCACACGCAGCGTCTGCATATTCCCTGATATCGTCAATATAGACACACTCATCAGGACGGAATTCCAGCTTGTGCAGGGCATCACAATATATTTTCTCATCAGGTTTCATGGCCCCGACCTTAAACGATACGGTCACGGTATCGAATAATTTAAATACTTCACAGGGCGCAATCTGGTATCTGAAATCCCATTCGTTCGTATTGGAAAGCAGTCCGATCCTGTAGCGGGTCTTCAGCGTTCGTATCAAACCGGGTGTCTCTTCCACGGGTTTGAATCTCCCCGTGAAAAGCTTCCTGAATTCATCTCTCGATATCTTCAGGCCGCCCAGCTTTACGGCCCCTTTAAAAAACTCACCGGATGAAATGCGCCCTGTTTCAAAATCCCTCAGCAGAGGTGATGCCCCATTGACCAGTTCCTGGAGTTCTGCCGCAGTTTTCCCGGTGAACTGCGCGAGGTCATCAAGGAACCTGCTGTTAAGCACCGTGCCTATCACGTTGCCATAATCAAATATTATCGCCTTGATCATAGGCTTAAATTATAACAGATACGACTGTCCGGTGAATTGAGTAAAGGCCGCTGGTTATGATTCAATAGTAATGAAATGAGATCCGTACATCCTCCGGACATCCAGCTCGTCATCACCGTTGCATTGAAAAAGGAACTGCCGGCCGACTGGCTGAGCTCACGCAACGTACCTGTGCATACACTGGCCGCATTAAAATCAGGCGCAACCGTTCAGCCGGATTCTTCGCAACGCGGCATGCTGGTTATTGTAACAGGGGCCGGGCTCAGGGCAAGTGAAGAGGCTGCATTCTGGATACGTGACAATCTGTCTCCTCTGTTTGTGCTCAATATCGGGACGTGCGGCCTTACTGATAAAAGATATTCATTCGGGCAATGGTTCAGCCCCGGACAGGTATCTCATGAAGACGGAGATGTGATTGATCTCGACAGGAGACTGCCCGTCCCTTATCCCGGTAAAATCATACCTGTCAAATCGCTGTTGAGCATCAAAAAAGAGGCCACCGGCAATTACCCCGCAGCGTGGCAAAAAAATGTCATTGTAGACATGGAGTGTTATGCTCAGGCAAAGGTATTCAGCCTATGTTCTTTTACATTTCATTGCATTAAATTCAGCACTGATTATTCCGACGCCGGAACATATGCAGACTTTAAAAGGAACCTTGAGGTATTCAACCGGGAACTTACTAAACTCTTCAGCTTTCTTGATGTGAATGAAGACCTGACAGGCGTGACGGCCATAGTACCGGTATTCAACCGGGAGCGCGCAATCAGAGACGCAGTAGACTCCATACTGTCTCAGTCCTGCCTGCCTGAAGAGATTATTGTCGTTGATGACTGCTCCACTGATGGCACAGGGAAAGTTCTTGAAAGGTATAAAGACAGAATTACCGTCATTCGCACACAGAAGAATGCAGGTCCTTCAGGAGCAAGAAACAGAGGAATTGCGCATGCACGGACGGAGTGGATAGCGTTCCTGGATTCCGATGACCGCTGGGAAAGAGATAAAGTAAAAGGCCAGATTGAATATCTGAAACAGTATCCCTTTTATCAGATCATGCAGTCCGGTGAAAAATGGATAAGAAACGGAAAGAGGGTCAATCCCTGCAGGCACCACAAGAAACCCCTCGGATGGGTCTGGGAGCCTTCGCTGGAGCGGTGCCTCATCTCGCCGTCCGGCGTGCTGATAAGAAAATCATTACTGCATCAGCATGGATACTTTGATGAAACCCTTCCTGTCTGCGAAGATTATGACCTGTGGCTCAGGATATCAAGACATCATCCTGTTGGTCTTGATCCACGTCTTTCTGTCGTCAAATACGGCGGACATGAGGACCAGCTTTCGCGCACATATCCCGCAATGGACATGTACCGGGTAACGTCTCTGCTGAAAGCGTTGAAGAACGAATCAGTGCCGGAATTCCGGCGAAAAATCATTGACATTCTTACAAGAAAACTCACTATCCTTATAAATGGGCATGAAAAAAGGGGGAACGAAAAAAACGCGCGGGATTACAGGGTCCTGCGTGAATCATTAGATGAGTTTCGCTAAACAGCCGTAATCATATACAATATAAACCATGCCCATTAAAACGGTCAACATCAAGGACATCCTTATCGATGACAGCCGCTTCTCCCTGAAAAACTTTCTCATTGAATTTGCCCCGGAACAGACCTGTCACGTGACCTCATTTGATGCCTTCGGGATTCTGGACCCTGTTATTATCCAAAAAGATGACAAGTGACAGCTTCACATCGTTGACGGCAGAAAGAGGATCCAGTATGCAATGCTGAGCAAGGAATCAAAGATCCGCGCCACCCTGCTGCCTGAGAACACTCCGGTAACGGATCTGATTACCCTGATCCTGTGCAACAAGAGATATGAAATCGAATACAGCGTTATAAATAAAATCCAGTTCATATACTTTGCCAGTTCATTAAATGCCCCTGAAACGTGGATTCTGCAGTCGCTCTGCATTCCCTTTGAATTCAAACCGCACAGGGATTTCTTCCGGGAATGCGAGCGGATTTATAATCTGCCGCGGGAACTGAAACTCTTCTGTCATGAAAAAAAATACTCCTTCAAACAGCTGCTCAATTTAACCTTTCATCCCCGGGACCTTCTCATGCAATTGATGATATGGAAACCTGTCCTGCAGTTAACGGCTTCAACACTGGACGAGATAGCATCCGGTCTGAAGGACTACCTCAAGAGGGAGAATAAAAAAATCAGCGACGTGCTGTCCGAGCCCGACATACAGGAACTCTTCGACTCATCACTCGGCCCCCGAGAAAAGACCGATAAACTGCGCGCTCTGATCCGCCTGAAAAAGTTCCCGGTCCTTTCTGATAAAAACGTACTGATTAAAAAAATCGTTGATGATCTGAAGCTCCCGAAGGGAATTGATGTACAGTGGGACAGGACACTGGAAAATAAAAACATACATGTATCGGTCGATGTCCATGATCCGTCGCAATGGCGGAATATTCTGGCAGCATTAGGATCTGCAGATGTTAAAAAGGCACTTGATGCAATCCTTGAAGAATTGTAACCAGCTATTTCTCCCGTTAAAGTACCCCCGGTGAGGGCATATCATTGTCCGGACATCGCCCTTTGGAAAGCAGGGCAGGTATAAAATGAAAACAGTCAATTTCAGGGACGGGAAAAAAAAGGTCCTTTCAATCAGTAAAAAAGGCGAGGCAATGAACAGGTGCGCGACGTTCAATATGAAATACCTGTGCTGCCGCGTCCATGTTCTGAAATCGGTGCATAACTGCCCCTTTGAATGCTCCTATTGTTTTCTTCAAAATTATCTGACGGACGGATCGGTCAAAATCGTCAGGGATATTCCCTCTCTTATGCTGGAAGTCAATGAAAAAACTTCGCAGGAACCCTGGAGGCTGTTCCGCATAGGCACATGGGAGCTTGGCGACAGCCTTGCGCTGGAAAAGGAGACCGGGCAGGCCGGCGAACTTGTTCGTGCTTTTTCCGGCCTGAAAAATGCGGTCCTGGAACTGAAAACTAAATCCGACTGCATTGATTCCATCCTTGACCTTGATCATAACGGCAGGACTGTTGTCTCCTGGTCATTGAACACCGATTCCGTCATAGAGCAGGAAGAACACGGTACAGCATCGCTGAAAAAACGGCTCGATGCCATGCAGAGGGCATTCAGGGCCGGGTATCTGATCGGGCTGCATTTCGATCCCATGGTTTATCACAAAGGCTGGCAGGAAGGGTACCGCACACTGGTCGCGCAGGTCTTTGAAAGGATATCACCGGACAGGGTGGCGTGGATATCGATCGGCAGTCTCCGGTTTAATCCGGAAATGAAAAAGAAAATAGAGAACAACTATCCCGGGAGCAGGCTCACCTGTGCAGAGATGGTCCTGGGAGATGATGACAAGATGAGATATATAAAGCCCTTGCGGGCAGGCATGTACAGGCACCTTTACGGTGAAGTGAAGAGATATATTTCCTCTGAGAATCTCATATACTTATGTATGGAACGCTGGGACGTATGGGACAGGGTATTCGGAAACCATCCGGATTCCATCGGGCATCTGGATTACCTCTTTGCGAAATCGCTCTATGACCGGTATGGTATAGGATTGGAACCGGAAAGGGAACAGTATGAAAAAAGAAAAGATTCTTCTCCCTAAGAGGCCTTCATCCACAGGAAGCCCCTGGCTCTGGATCGGCACATGGAGCATGGGCGGTGAAGGATTCGGACATCATGACGAAAGGGAGTCACTCAGGGCCCTGTGGACCGCCGCTGAAAACAACATCCGGCATTTTGACACCGCAGGCTTTTATGCTCACGGCACGTCGGAAAGACTCTTACAGAAAATTATAAAGAAGGATAGAGAAGAATTTTTTATCTCCTCAAAGGGAGGCCTTGTCTGGAACGGCAGAAAAGTCGAGCACCAGGCGTCTCCTGAGGCTTTAACAAGACAGTTGTATGAGAGCTTTGACAGGCTGAAAACAGACTATCTTGATCTCTATCAGTTGCACTGGCCCGACCCGAAGGTCCCCATCGGTGAAAGTATTGCCGCATTGTCAGACCTGAAGATGAAAGGTCTTATACGCTCCTGGGGTGTCGGCAATATGACGGATTATGATTTATATAATTATCTGGACAGGGAAAAAGACATCCCCCATCAAGTGCACTTTAACCCGGTCCACCGCAATTTCAACAGCCTTCATGCCGGGGACAGACAATGCATTAATTGTATTACTTCACC
>JBFKMY010000190.1:0-4982 GCA_041629615.1 Thermodesulfovibrionia bacterium
AATGCTGACGCCTCTATGGCTGCCTCTATCGTTATAACATCTTTGCATAACGCCATACATTAAAAAAAGCAGGGGCAATTCATGAATTGCCCCTACTTTTTTCCGTTACCGAATACCTCACTGAATTTCCTGTCGAGCATCTCATTTACGCCGTCTTCAAGCATTTCGTATTTCCTCATAAAATCTCTGGCTTCACGCGTAAGCATTGCACCTCCTCCATGCAGCCCGCCTGCCTGCCTTTCTACAAGCGTCTTCCCCAGCCTCTGCTCCATAATCTGGATATAACTCAATGCCTTTCTGTAGGATAAATTTATATCTTTCGCTGCCTTATTGATTGATCCCAGTCTGTCGATGGCTTTAAGTAGCGCTTCCCTGCCGCTGCCGAAAACAGGATCACCATCGACCTCAAGCCATATCTTTGAACGCACATCCATACTATCGTTATAACATATTTGCACAACGCTGTCCAGAAAAAAATTCATACTTAATGCTTATAGTTGAACTATATGAAAGTTTTAAGTATTCTTTAATGACGCAAACGCATCACGGAAAAAATACTATGATCAATAAACGCAGAGTAGTCGTTACGGGACTTGGAATGGCAACTTCCCTGGGGCTGGAAGTAGAAGAGAGCTGGCAGAAGGCCCTTGACGGGATATCCGGGGTAGGGAAGCTCACCCTTGCCAATGCCGGTAAATCACCGGTCCAGGCTGCGGGGGAAGTGTGCGAAGATGACTGGAATATAATAGAGAAGGAATTCAAAGATACTTCAGAGAAGGAAGGGGAGAGACGGACCCTTTTTGCGCTCTGGGCTGCACAATCGGCGCTCAAAGACGCGGGTTTACTGAACAGCTCCGAAAAAAAAAGAAATCGGTGCGGCGTTGTCATGGCAGCAGGGCTCGGAATAAACAGGCTCGAAGATATCCGGCAATGGATTAAGAACGGGAAAGACTTTGATGTGATGGAATTCGGCAAAGACTACAAGAATGTCACAAAGGATTCTCTCATAAAAAACAATGCAAACAGGCCGGCTGCCCTTATTGCGGACATGTTCGGTTTACACGGGTATAACGCAACCATAACCACTGCATGCGCCTCGGCATCACAGGCGATCGGTACTGCATTCAGGGCAGTAAGACGGGGGGATGCTGATATGATCGTGGCAGGCGGGTCTGACTCCATGATAAATCCCGTTGGTCTTGTTTTTTTCGTCCTCCTCAGTGCTGCTGCAGTATCAACGGAAAATCCCTCAGAGCTCTGCAGGCCCTTTGACAGAAAAAGGTCGGGTCTTGTGATGGGAGAAGGGGCAGGGACCATAATCCTTGAAGAAGAATCTCATGCCGTTAAAAGAGGGGCAAAGATATATGCTGAAGTTGCCGGGTATGGTTCATCCATGGATGCCTATAAAGTGACGGCACCCCACCCTCAGGGCATCGGTGCGGAACACTCGATGATGAATGCATTGAAAGATGCAAACCTGCATAGTGACAGGATAGATTACATCAATGCCCACGGGACAGGGACAAAGCTCAATGACACAGCGGAAACAATGGCGATAAAATCAGTATTCAAGGAACACGCGCACAATATTGCTATCAATTCCAGCAAATCGCTGATAGGACATTTACTCGCAGCCTCCGGAGGGCCGGAATGTGTATTTACCGTCCTTAGTGTCAACAGGGACATGCTTCATCCGACAATTAATCTGAAAAACCGGGACCCAAAATGTGATCTTGACTATGTTCCCAATGTATCAAAGGCGAAAACCATCGGCGCTGCTGTTTCCAACTCATTCGGCTTCGGCGGCCAGAATGCATCAATCGTGGTGAAAAAATATGTGTAAGAGAGGTCACCGATGAACATTGATTTGTCCGGCAAAATAGCCCTTGTCACCGGCGCTTCCCGGGGTATCGGACGGGAAACGGCCATAGTGCTTGCAAAAGCCGGTGCACGGACCATTGTGAATTACATGAAATCACAGGAGAAGGCTGAGGACGTGAAAAAGACCATTGAAATCGCCGGCGGTGACGCGGAGATATTTCAGGCGGATGTTGCTGTCCCTGAAGATGTCAACTTGCTCTTTGATTTTATCAGGGACAAATACAATAAACTTGATATACTGGTAAACAATGCGGGAACGATCAAAGATAATTTATTGCTGTCAATGAAACTTTCTGAATGGGACAAAGTCCTTGACACCAATCTGAGAGGGGCATTTCTCTGTACGCAGAAGGCCGCTGAAATGATGATGGCCAGTCATTCAGGAAAAATCATTAACCTCTCCTCCACGGGCGCACTGCGGGGCGGCCGCGGACAGACAAACTATGCCTCTGCAAAGGGGGGGCTGATATCGTTCACAATCGCCTGCGCTGTAGAACTCGCCGGCAAAGGCATTCAGGTCAATGCAGTACTGCCCGGCATGATCGTAACGGACATGAGCACCCGTGTGAGAAAAAGGGCGGGAGACAGTATTCTCCAGAAAATCCCGGCCGCGCGTTTTGGTGAGCCGGCAGATATAGCACACCTGATCGTGTTTCTTGCTTCCCGTCATTCGGATTACATCACCGGCCAGGCGATTCCTGTTGACGGAGGGCTGAGTATTTCATGATGCGTATCTACCAGGGTGTTGATATTGTAGAAATTTCCCGGTTTAAAAAAGTATTCCTCGCAAGCGAGGGCTTTGTTTCTGATATCTTTTCCGGGAGGGAGAGGGAATACTGCCTGTCAAAGCGAAATCCCTATCTTCACTTTGCCGGACGGTTTGCGGCAAAAGAGGCCAGTCTGAAGGCCCTCGGCTTAGGCATGTCCGGGACAGGGATTGATAATACGTTCAGGGAAATTGAAGTTCTTCCGGGAGCATCGGGGAAACCCCTGTTGTCCTTCAGCGGCTGGACAGAGAAAATCAGCAATAAAAAGCGTATTACACAGTTTACCGTATCAATCTCGCATTCTGAAAACTACGCAGTTGCAACAGTGATACTAACGGGGCAGGATAGGGTATAATACTATCCTTTGGATCCCAGTGCTAAGGAGTGTAACGATACCATGCGATATCTCTTAATCGACCATATAACAGAATATAAACCGGGGGAGATGATTAGGGGGATAAAAAATGTGGCAATGAGCGAAGATTTTCTTGAATTTCATTTTCCCAAAAATCCCATTATGCCCGGCGTTATGCTGCTGGAAGCGATAACCCAGCTGACAGGCTGGCTGGAAGCAGTCTCATCCGGTTTTAAGGACTGGTTTCTGGTCACAAAGGTAATAAAATGCAATTTCTACGGATTTGCATTCCCGGGGGACCAGGTGGAACTGGAAGTGACGTCTGTCCCATCCGCCCATCCTGCCGTAAAGCTCTACAGGGGATCGGGATTTATAAAAGGCAGGAAAAAAATCATTACTGAATTCGAAGGTGAAATCATACCTCTGGAAGATATTGAAGACGCGGAAGAACAGAAGAAATTCTTCAAAGTCCTGATCAGGGAGTCGGGGAAATAGCATGTACGGGCGTGAGGTAGTCATTACAGGACTGGGGATGACGAGTCCCCTCGGTAAGAATGTGGGGGAAAACTGGGAGAACGTCATGTCAATGAAGACCGGCATCATTCATGAACCGAAAGACGGCCTTCCGGAGTATTTACAGTACATGGGCCGGGTGTCTGAATATCTCCTGCCTCAGGACATCCCCCCGAAACAGACAGGGCAGATGAAGTTTCTCAACCGGGGCGCTGTCCTTGGATTCTGCGCTGCCAGTGAAGCGGTCTCAGATGCCCGGGATCGCATTCAGAATACCGGGCCGGGCCGGAGGGCACTCTACATCGCATCCGGGGACCATACAAAGATTGGCTGTGAATCGTTATATCCCGCCATAAAGGACAGCACAGACAAAAACTGGGAATCCATAGATTACGGCAAACTGAATGAGTCCGCCTTAAATAAAGTAAACCCCTTTTTCCTGCTCGAGGCCTTAAATAATAATCTGTTCAGTTTTCTCTCAGCATATATTGAGTTCATGGGACCCGGTACCAGCCTGGCAAGCCTTTCGCCTTACGGGGGCAATGCCCTGGAACTTGCCTATCGTAGCATTAAACAGGACAAGGCGGATGTTGCCCTTGCTGTCGGGTATGGCAGCTGGATATCCGACGTAGCACTCTATGAACTTGAGGGTCTGGGGATTATTTCCCGATGTACCCATGGCAGCCGGTCCTACAGGCCCTTTGACCTCAACAGGGACGGCTTTATAACAGGAGAGGGCGGTTCCGCCATTCTCCTTGAATCTGCTGAAAACGCGGAACGCCGCGGTGCCCGCGTCTTCGGAAAGATAAAGGGGGCATCCAACACCATAGAGTTTTCCCCGGGCGGAAAGTTCAGCGTTTCTGAAACAGTGATCAAAGAGGGCGTCCTCTCCGTACTGGATGAAGCCTCCTGCACTGTTAATGACCTTGCATTTATTATTCCCCATGGAAGCGGAACGCAAAAGGGCGACAGATCAGAAATGAGATCACTGGCGGACATCTTCATTGAACGGAAAGCTGATACGCCAATCACCGGACTCAAGCCCTATACCGGCCATATGGGAGCAGCGAGCGACATTGCGGAGATCATTTTTGGCATACTGGCAGTGAAAGAAAAAACCGTTCCCGCAACCCTGAATTTTCATGCCACGGAAAAAAGATTTTCAGACCTGAAAATTTCCGCTTCTCCCCTGACATGTGACAGGGATCATTTCCTCTCGGTAAGTTACGGAGTAGGCGGACAGTCATCATCGGTGATTGTTGAAGTCTCCTGATGTTCTCCGGAATGGCATGGGCGTCGCTGGCCCCTGCATCCCTTGCAGAGAATAATGAATGCTGTTTTGTCATAATGGTACAGGAAGTTCCTGATGAAAAAGAAGCGAAAAAAGAAAAGCGAACTGGTAAAAAGAATTGAATACTACGCTGCCTGCATAATCATTTCAGTGGTCCGGCTCATTCCGTTCCGGG
>JBFKMY010000191.1:0-4967 GCA_041629615.1 Thermodesulfovibrionia bacterium
AAGGTCAGAAAGCTTGATGCCCTCATCGCCGAAAATGAGCTCCTCAAGGCAAAGCTTGCCAGACTCAAAGAGAAGCTGCCTGAGGAAAAGGAAGTATCAGTGCTTTTGAAACAGATATCCGAACTCGGTCTTCAGTCAGGACTGGAAATATTACTCTGGAAACCGGAAGCACGGAAGACACAATCGGAAGGCCTGTATGTTGAGATACCGGTTGCTGTAAAGGTTTTGACGGAATATCATAAACTGGGTGATTTTTTCAGCCATGTAAGCCGGCTGCCCCGACTTGTTAATATTTCCGATATAGTGTTAAAAGTAAACACAAAACAAGGGCGGGAAGACCGCGGCCTGATAGATGTCGACTTTACTGCCCGGACTTTTGCTTCTGTAAAACAGGAGGATACTACCAAAGGGACAAATCCATGATGAATGGCTACAAGGAAGAAACAGGGCATATAGCACATATGCCTTTGAAATCGTTCATGGTTTTTTGCAGTGTATTCATTATATCTCTTATCGCTTTTTATGGATGCAGCAATAAACCTTCCCCTCAATCTGCTCAGGTAGCAAAAAAGCAGTCTGCAGGCACAGCGGTCAGCACGGCTGCGGCGCCCGCACCTGAGGCTGTGGTTGAAGAAGCACCTCAACAGGAAGGGTATATATATCAGCACAGAGACAGACGCGATCCCTTTATTCCCCTCATTGTACCGACGAAAAAGGTGCAAAAAGGAGAAGGGATAAAGGCAGGCACCCTTGAAGGTTACGACATAGCCGAATTCACACTGTCAGCCATTGCCAAAAAGGGAAGGCAGTATTTTGCGCTGATGACTACTCCCGATAACAGGTCATTTACTGTCAATGAAGGAACGGCGATAGGTTTGAACAGGGGCAAGGTCAGGAAAATCACCAGCGACAGGATGATCATAGTAGAATATTCCATGAATTATCGAGGAGAATCAAAACCCAGAGAAATAATTTTAGAGTTCCGTAAAGGAGAGGTGGAATAATGATTACCAGAAAACCTTATGTCGTATTTATGGTTTTATGTATATTAAGCTTTTTTATCAGTATAGATCGAGCAGAAAGTCAGACAGCAGAGATCATGGATATTGCTGTCCTTACCGTTGACAGGACCACAGAAATAGAAATAAAAAGCACCGCTCCTTTTACGTATACACTTTTTAAACAGTCTGATCCCTACCATTTTATTGTTGATCTCCAGGATACGGGTCTGGGCAGATTCACCGATAAGATCGTAGTTGACAGCGCAGGAGTACTTGATATAACTCCGGGAAAAGATGCAAATACCCCCGGAAATGCCCGGCTTGAGGTCGCTCTTACCGTTCCTGCAGATATTGAACCCATATACAGGGACAACACCCTGATTCTTGCCTTTGATAATCCTGAAGTCGGCGAAGAAGCCCCGGAGCGGGTTGCAATCAATGCTTCGGAGACCGGCGCAGAGCAGGAGCTTCAGGTCGCGCCGGACACTGTCGAACAACTGGTGGAAGAGAACCAGTATGTTGGAGAAAAAATATCCATTGATTTTCAGGATGTTGAACTTGTTCATGTATTCCGTCTTATTGCTGATATAAGCGGGTATAACATCGTTGTAAGCCCCGATGTTAAAGGCAAATTTTCAATGAAACTCATTGATGTGCCCTGGGACCTGGCCATGGATGTAATACTCAGAAATTATGGTCTTTCAAAGACAATAGAAGGCAATATTATACGGGTCGCCCCGACGGCTGTGCTGGCCCAGGAAGAGGAAAATATAGCACGGGTCAAAGAGTCACAGGAAAAGGCCGGTGACCTTGTCACGAGGGTCTATCCGATCAATTACGCTGATGTTGGTCAACTGATGCAGACCATTAAAGACGCCAAGCTCCTCACCAAGAGAGGTTTTATCAGCATTGACGAAAGAACGACGTCAATCGTGATCAGGGATGTTGATCAGAAGCATGAAGAATACGAAAAAATCATATCAGCACTTGACAACCCGACCCCCCAGGTCAGTATTAATGCGAGAATAGTGGAAGTCACGACTAACCTCTCAAAGGAACTGGGCATTCAGTGGGGAGCACTGGTAAAACCGACCCCGCAGACCCAGATCGGCGGGACGACCCTGTCAGGGGGTCTTGGCAATTTCACGGCCAATCCACTGGCGGTGAACCTGCCTGCTGCAGTGGGTGTCGGCTCCGGCGGATCAATCGGGATAGGATATATAGGCGCCAATGCCCTCAGGGCACTGGATGTTCAGCTTTCCGCCGCGGAAAGTACGGGAAAAGGGAAAGTCATATCCAACCCGAGGATTATCACGATGGACAATCAAAAGGCCATTATCCGGCAGGGGAAAAAGATACCCTATGAAACGATCTCCGATTCCGGGACAAAGACTGAATTTGTTGACGCTGCCCTGGAACTCGTTGTCGTCCCCCATATAACCCCTGAGGGGACAATACTTATGAAGCTTGAAGTGAAGAAAAATGAGGCCGACTTTTCAAATACGTCCAATAATGTACCTACCATTGATACAAATGAACTTGAAACGCTGGTCCTGATCAATGACGGAGATACCCTGGCCCTTGGCGGGATATATAAGAAAAATGAAACAGAAGGGTTGTCCGGAGTCCCCGGACTGGGAAGTATACCCGTGCTCGGGTGGCTTTTCAAAAATGAGCTGTCCACCGATGATGTGACAGAGGTGCTGGTCTTTATAACCCCAAGTATCGTGAGGTAAGATTTTTTAAGGGAGAGAGAAATCGTTGAACAGATACACTGAAAAAATAAATGACAGGGCGTTTAAGTTTGTATCAGACAATGACGATGTAGTAGTAAGGTCTGATCAATGGAGAATGGGCGATACTATTGGACAGATTATATTTAATTGCTCTAATAATTACAGGTAATATGGGAGGAGTAATGATAAAAAAATATATTTTTTCTCTGGCATTCATAGGCCTCTTATGTATACTTGCAGGCTGCGGAGGGGGGGACAGCGAAAGCAATACCAATGCCCCGGTCGACTCTATTATAACTGTCAGTCCTGAAGAGATTAAAATATCGGATGGAACGAACGATGTAGATACGAGCACACAGTTTTTCCATATCACGGTCACTGATGTAAACGGCATTCCCTATTCTGAGGTAGAAATAAACATCTCGTATATATGGGCGGTGCCGAATATAAACGGCCTTGTGCAGTTATACGATGGCAGTACACCGGTTAATTCCCCTATGAGCGTTGAAACTGATTCTAATGGCACGTATATCCTGAGACTGGATTTCCAGAGCGGAGGGGGGCTTACATATTTTGGTGAAGTACAGGTAACTTCGGGCTCTAATTTCGGGTCAGCCACATTCGAAGTTGATATAGGGGAATGAGGAGGAATAAATGAACGTATATAAATATATAATTCTTGCGGTTTTTATAGCAATGTATTCCTGCGGCGGTACAGGGAACGGCGATCATCCTGCAAGCAATGACGGGGGGACGAGCCCGGGCGCCGGAGCAGGAGCGGGATCTGGAGGCGGAGGAACGGTTGTTACGTCCGGCAGCCTGGGATTTACTTCTGCTGTCCCGCAGGTGATCGGCATTCAGGGGTCAGGACAGCCTGAAACGTCACAGATAACATTTACGGTCAGGGACAGCAACGGTGATCCTCTTTCCGGCATGACCGTGGACTTTGTCATGAGCGGGCCGAATGGCGGGGAATTTATAACGCCATCACAGGCTGTTACCACGGCAAGTGGCAGGGCCAGTACCACCCTGAACAGCGGTACTGTTTCCGGGCCGGTATCAATATCTGCCTCGGTTGTTATCGGCACCTCTACGATAACCTCTTCACCTGCTGCCATATCCATCGGCGGCGGTGTACCTTCAGCTACGCATTTTAATCTTGCAGCATCGAAATTAAATTTACAGGGCCTCCTGTATTCAGGCATTCCATCTCAGATTACCGCCTATATCGGCGACAGATTCGGTAATTATAATGTGCTGGAAGGGACTTCCGTATCGTTCTACACCGAGGCAGGGGCAATTGATACAAGTAATATCCTCGATGACACGGGACTGACTACGGTAGTCATAAGAACACAATCGCCCATGCCGGCAAATGTCAACATTGCCCCGTGGGAGACAATAAATATTAATAACCTCAATGCGACGTATGGCACGGCATTCCCGTCGGATGGCTCGGGACCGCATATGAGGGACGGATGGGTGACGGTATTGGCCACGGTCCAGGGAGAAGAGGCATTTAATGATGCAAATGCCAACGGGGTGTATGATGCCGGAGAGGTTTTTGAAGACCTTGGAGAGCCCTTCTACGATAAAAATGATGATGGCTGCAGAAACGACGGGGCCCAGATGGTATGCTATAATCCAGTAACCAAGATTACAACTACGCTCGCCAGTACTGATCCGTTTGAAGAATTCATCGATGCCAATGGCGACGGATTGTATGATGCACCCAATGGTGTATGGGATGGACCGAACTGTCCCGGAGCTGGCTGCCGGACGTCAAAAACAATATGGGATGATATAACCATGCAATTTACCGGAAATGCGACGACGTGCGCTATTGCCCCCCCGACAAGTGGTATAGCTGTGGCTGATGGCGGGAGTACGTCCATACAATTTATGGTAAGCGATTTTAACTTAAATATGCCTATTCAAGGTACCCAGATTTCTGTAAAGCATACGGGGGGAGGAAAGCTGTTCGGCGCGACCAGCTATACTATCCCTGACGGTGTTTCGAGCGGCCCCTATCAAATCGCTGTTACGGTTGCTGATGATGATTTTGGCGATACGGATGCGCCGGAGTTTTTTAGTCTTGAATTTGAGGTGACATCCACGGAGGTAGTGACCTGTGTAACGCAGGTAGCCACCGGGACTGTAGATTGAATGGGATAACCTTTTAAATGATGAGAATAAAAAGCCCCGCTTTTTAGCGGGGCTTTTTTGCGTA
>JBFKMY010000192.1:0-4964 GCA_041629615.1 Thermodesulfovibrionia bacterium
ATCTTCGTGATCGGGTCTAACACCACGGAATCCCATCCGGTAATATCCTACAGCATGAAGCGGGCCGTTAAAAAAGGAAACACCCTTATTGTTGCAGACCCCAGAAGGATAGACCTGACCAGATGGGCAACAAGGCATTTTCAGCATA
Source organism: Thermodesulfovibrionia bacterium (assembly GCA_041629615.1). Classification (GTDB taxonomy): domain Bacteria; phylum Nitrospirota; class Thermodesulfovibrionia; order UBA6902; family UBA6902; genus JBFKMY01. The sequence goes on from JBFKMY010000192.1 coordinate 149, forward strand.
ACGTCGGGAGTGATATAGCTCTTCTTAATGCAGTGATGCATGAAATCATCAGAAATGAATGGCATGACACTACATTTATCGAAAAACATACAGAAGGATTTGAGCAGCTCAGGGAAACGGTGCTTCAATATACTCCTGAATATGCCTCCGGGATATGCGGACTGACTCCGGATGAAATCAGGGAGCTCGCAAGGATCCTCGGGACAGCCGAAAAGGTCGGTCTTTTCTACACGCTTGGCATTACAGAACACATTACCGGAACGGATAATGTAAGGTCCTGTGCAAACCTTCAGATGCTTCTCGGGAATATCGGAAAAGTAAGCTCCGGTGTCAATCCGCTGAGGGGGCAGAACAATGTCCAGGGGGCATGTGATATGGGAGTACTGCCTGACGTTTACACAGGATACCAGAAGGCGGCTGTTCCTGAAGTACGGGCGAAATTTGCGTCAGCGTGGAACGTGAATGAGCTGCCCGATACAGAGGGCACGAAGATCCCGGCAATGTTTGACGGCATCCGACACGGAGAGGTAAAAGCCCTCTATCTTATCGGTGAAAATGTTGTTATGTCTGAACCAAACCAGGCGAATACGGTCAGTGCGCTCAGGAATGTCGATTTTCTCATTGTGCAGGACATTTTCATGAATGAAACTGCAGAATATGCGGATGTAGTTCTGCCTGCCGCATGTTTTGCCGAGACAGAGGGCACGTACACCAACACCGAAAGGCGTATCCAGCGTGTGAGAAAAGCAGTGGATCCTCCGGGTCTGGCAAGGGACGACTGGTGGATTACCGGCGAGATAGCCAGGCGAATGGGTTTTGAAACTGGCTTCACATCACCGGAACAGATATGGGAGGAGATCCGTTCGGTGACACCTTCCATGTCAGGAGTAACCTATGAAAGAATTGACAGGGAAGGGCTGCAATGGCCCTGCACTGACCATGACCACAGCGGGACATGTTATCTTTACTGCGACAATGTATTTCCGTGCGGCAAAGCTGTATTCAGACCTGCGGAATGGAAGCCCCCGGCTGAATGCCCTGATGAGGAATACCCCTTTGTCCTCACCACCGGAAGGCGTCTCTGGCAGTACCATACCGGGACCCAGACAAGAAAGTGCCGGGGGTTTAATGAAATATGTCCGGAAGAGCTCATTGAAGTGAGTCCCGGAGACGCTGAAAAGCTCGATATCAGGGACGGTGATTACGTGCGTGTCCTGTCACGCAGGGGACAGGTCCGGGGAAAGGCATGGGTTACGGAGCGTGTCCCGGCAGGGGTCTGTTTTATGACCTTTCATTTCAGTGAGGCATGTGCAAACGTTGTTACAAATAATGTATTTGACCCTATAGCGGGCACAGCGGAATACAAGGCATGTGCGGTGAGGCTGGAGAAGGCATGATCAGGGATGACATAAAAAATCAGATTGAAGACATCATGAAAAAATATCCGTGCATAGATTCAGCAATAGTGCCTTCTCTTCAGCTGCTTCAGGAACAGAATGGTTCCATCACTGAAGACGATATGGAGGATCTCTCCCTGTTACTGAAATTTCCTCAGGCAAGAATTTATAGTGCTGCAAGCTTCTACTCAATGCTGAGTCTCCGGCCAAGGGGGAAGTATCATATTCAGATATGCGCAAATGTCTCGTGCACGTTACTTGAGAGAGAGACGCTCTTTGATTATATATCAAGGAAACTGGACATAAAGGATGGAGAATCAACGCGGGAGGGGCTTTTCAGCATTGAGTCTGTGGAGTGTCTTGGTTCCTGCGGTTATGCTCCGGCGATGATGATTAATGCAGATCATTATGAAGATGTTGATTTCAAAAAAGCGGATGAGATCATTGAAGCAATCAGGGAAAGAGAAAGGATTAAATAAACGGGATGGCTGTGACTAATATTTTACTTACACTTAAAGGTGTCCCCGAATCGCACACAATAGAAGTATACAAAGGGAGCGGGGGCTATGGAGCGCTGAGAAAAGCCCTTGCAATGTCGCCTGATGATGTTGTTGCCATGGTACAGGAATCAGGGCTCAGGGGCAGAGGAGGAGCAGGATTTCCAGCAGGAGCAAAGTGGCGGATGCTGACAAAATTCAGGGTAAAAACCGTGTATCTCATATGTAATGCCGACGAGGGTGAGCCCGGGACCTTTAAAGACCGGTATATTATGGAATTTGACCCTCATCTTCTGATAGAGGGAATGACCATAGCCGCCTATGCCACGGGGGTGCATCATTGTTTTATCTATATACGGGGAGAATATAAATGGATTATTAAAATACTGGAGGATGCAATTGAGGAGTCCCTTGCACAGGGGTATCTGGGCAATAATATCCTTGGAACCGGTTTTTCATTATACATAGATATATTCAGAGGTGCAGGTTCCTATGTATGCGGTGAAGAAACCGCACTTATCGAATCAATTGAGGGAAAAGCGGGGAGACCAAGGGTGAAACCGCCCTTTCCTGCAGCATCAGGTCTGTACGGTGAACCGACAGTCATTCATAATGTCACAACACTCTCTTATATTCCCTTTATTATTGAGAAGGGCCCCGATGCCTTCAAGGCTGCAGGAAAAAATGGAGGAGGGACAAAACTGTTCAGTATAAGCGGGTGTGTAAACAGACCGGGTCTTTATGAATACCCGATGGGCACGACGTTAAGGGAATTGATTTATGAAGCGGCCGGCGGCATCAGGGGAGGCAAAAAACTTAAGGCGGTAATCCCCGGGGGACTTTCATCTCCTGTTCTGACTGATGATGAAATCGATGTTGAAATGGATTATCAGTCCCTCAATGCCATGGGCACAATGCTGGGTTCGGGAGGTATCATTGTTCTGGATGAGGATACATCTATTCCGCATATAGCGCAGAAAGCGGCCAGGTTCTATGCACATGAATCATGCGGCCAGTGTGCTCCCTGCCGTGAGGGGACAAACATGATCAGGTTTCTCATAAACAGAATAGTATCAAGGAAGGGGTCACCGGAGGACATTGATCAGATACTAAGGCTTTGTCTCTACATAAGGGGTTCGACAATCTGTGCATTCGGATTTGCAGCAACAGTGCCTCTTGCAGTTATGATTAAGAAATTCAGAAGTGAATTTGAGGCCCTGCTCCCCCGGGTATGAATCACTTCATGTAAAACCACGGCACTCCGCTGGAGCCGTGCGGATGTCCAACGGATGGATATAATTTATTGTCTTTAATCTTATACCAGGGGCTTCCGCTTATCCCCATGGGATGAGTGTGCGCAGGATATACCTTCCCTGCTTTGATAGTAAATACGGGGGCGCTTTTTGTTTTCTCCGGGTTGCCATATGTGGGATAAATTTTTCTGTCCCTGATGCGATACCACGGGGCCTTGCTGGCACTGTTAGGATGTCCGTATGCCGTATAAATGTTCATAATTACAGAACCTCCTGTCTCATTCATGAAGCCAGTATGAAGCCTCGAAAGGAAAAACAATATATGCGCAATAATGCAAATACTATACCAGCGATTAAGTTGCTGTTTTTAAAACTTATTAGCATTAATGTCATCTCTGCATTGCACACAATGACTGGCACATTTGTGTGACATAAGATGCGCGACTATACTTTGAGAAGGGAGGGAAAGAGAATAACGATTGACGAGTCACGAATCACGACTGACGCATTATTATTACTTCGTAAATCGTAAATCGCTCCTCGTCACTCTCTTTTAATTCCTTATGAGAGGTCAAGGGTGATTGATCTACCTGAACAGACTCTGCTTTGCTTTGTTATATTCCTCAAGCGTAATTAACCTGTTTTCATACAGACGGGCAAGTTCTGTAAGGTCTTTGACATTATCAGGGTTTGGAGCGACTTCCTGACCGGGGAGTTCTGCAGGACCATTCATGAGAACCTGGCTGTTTTGTGAATCGCTGATTTTAATATTTGCCACTCCGCCCAAGACGCTTACTTCAACGGTTTTTCCCTGAAGAGAACCTCCTGCAATATTTTTCAGGACATTCCTGTCTGATTTCAATCGTCTTATGACCAGGTACCCTCCTGCGGACAGGCAGGTGATGCCCAATACTATCCAGGCCATGTGATTGACAATCCCGTAGAACAAAAAGATCAAAACACCGATGCTTCCAAGAAGGACAATATGCATGATCAAAATCAGAAATGCTGCTGAGATACTTCTGAAAAGTGTATTATCGGCCTTCTGGTGCATGCCGTTTAAACCATTTTCCTCTCAATGGGTTCTCTTTATATAGTATCATTTTTTGACTGTTATATGAAGCATACACTGTCATTAATGAGCGAGCTTATTGATGGATCCGTAACATACGGAGAAAAAAGATAAAACACTTTTCTGACGGGGCGGAGCCTGTTCCATGAATTGTTTAAGAACAGGAAGGAAAACACCGATAAGATACCTGAGGAAGTAGAAATATTTAGATATAAATTATGCAACACTACCACGGTTTCCATAAGAAATATAAATCATGAAAGACGATGATAAGACGAAACAGCAGCTCATCGATGAATTGGCGGAAATTCGCTCACGGGTAAAGATGATAGAAGCTGTCTGGACGGAATTTGACGGGGCCATGGCAAAGCTTATTTCATTCGAGAAGGCCCTTGAAACAATGCAGATCGGCGTTACTATTACCGATCTGGAAGGGACCATATTGTACGCCAATCCGGCTGACCTTGAATTGCACGGGTATTCATCTGAAGAATTAATCGGCAAAAGTGTTCGTATCTTTGCTCCTGACAGGGACCGGGAACAATTGACTGCTGAGAAAATAGCATCCATGAAGAAATGGAAGAGGGAAAGCTTTAA
>JBFKMY010000193.1:0-4929 GCA_041629615.1 Thermodesulfovibrionia bacterium
AGGCCTGATATGCCGCTTCCCATGACCAATACCGTCTGTCCGGTCTTCAGGTCTGCCAGTCGCTGCCCACGCACAACACAGGCCAATGGCTCAATAAATGTGCCTTCTTCATAGGACATTGTATCGGGGAGAATGTATACTCCGCTTTGTACGTTTATTGCAGGAATGCGTATAAACTCGGAAAACCCCCCCGGATCATAATTTGTGCTCTGCAATGTTTCGCATGCAGTATGATGACCGTCGAGGCAATAATTACAGGTATTACAGGGAACATGGTGGGAAACGAAGACCCTGTCACCCTTTTTATACTTCTCAACACCCTCTCCTGCCTGTATAATCTGTCCGGTGATTTCATGACCGAGAATGCGCGGTGCCTTTTTGATGCGGTACCATTCCATAACATCGCTCCCGCATATGCCGCTTGCATAAACCTTTACAAGAAGTTCCCCCTTCCCTATTTCAGGAACAGGCATTTCTTCAACGCGAATGTCCTTATTGCTGTAATACATTAAAACCCGCATCGTACTCCACGCAATTCCTTCCCCCGGTGGAAGAGTGCACAGCGACCTATTTTTTCGTCCTGTTTTTCATATCATTAAAAATCTCTTCCGCTTCTTTCGGTGTTGCCTTCCTGTGAATAATTGAATGTAATGCCTTCATCATTGCCACAGGATATTTATGCTGCCATACATTTCTTCCAAGATTTACCCCGATTGCGCCTTTCTGAATCCCGTCATGCACAAAATTGAATGCTTCAAGCTCTGTTTTACACTTGGGACCACCAGCGATAACTATGGGCACGGGACATCCGTTCGTGACCTTGTCAAAGTCCTCACACCAGTATGTTTTCACGACCCGCGCACCCAGCTCCGCGGCAATCCTTGAGCATAAGGCAAGGTACCGGGCATCTCTTTTTGCAAGTTCTTTTCCCACCGCTGTTACTGCCATCACAGGCAGCCCGTATCTCTCACATTCGTTCACAAGCTTCCCGAGGTTAGCAAGTGTCTGCTTTTCATACCTGCTCCCCACAAAAATCGACATCCCCACTGCTGATGCGTTTAAACGGAGGGCCTCTTCCACCGATGTTGTCAATTCTTCGTTTGCCAGGTCCTCGCCAACCACACTTGTCCCTCCCGATACCCTGAGAATGACCGGCTTGCTCTTGACCGGATCAATAGCATTTCTCAGCACGCCCCTCGTAACAAACAGGGCGTCAGCGTATGATACGATAGGTTTGATGGTTTCACCGGGCCTTTCAAGGCGACTGGTCGGACCCAGAAAATAGCCATGATCAATTGGAAGGAAGAAACACTTACCGTCAGATTTAATTATTTGTGCCAGACGATTCCTCATTCCCCAGTTCATAATAAATCCTCCTTATCAGGTATATAGTGAATTATTTGTCTGTTTTATACTTTTCAGCATCTTTCTTCAGTGTAAGGCTTTCTTCAAGCATCATGACATACTTGATATATTTCACCCCAAACTGTATAAGTTCCACATCGTCTGTTTTTATCTTTTCTACTGTTTCTTCATCTATGTCAAAGACATTGAGGAAATTGCTCTCAAATATGTAATCCCTGAACTTGTCCAGGTTATAGCTCGCCATATAAAACTGTATCTGTTTCTTCGGATCAAGCTCCGGCGAACTGGGGAGATTTTTTCTCAACTGCAGGGCCTTCCAGTCGCTGTTGATCCTGTCGTACAGGTCTACCTCCTGGTCTTTCCGCCATGATTCAATGGTCCATTCTTTCTTTTCGTGATGCCCGTAGCAGTGGGGTTCTTTAATAAAAAAATAGAATTCCTCCGCCACAGGCCCATTTTCCCCTTCCTTCTTGATCGTACCCTGCCCGACAGGGTAATAGCGGCAATTTGCAGGGCGGTCAGTATATACGGAACAGCCTTCATCAGTTACAAAGGGACACTTCCTTTCCTTATCATCGTTCATTTTGAGTATCGCATGAGGATGGGATGACGTGTCATCGGTCTTCATATACGTATAGGTTCCCAGGAAATCGTCGGACGTCATGGACAGCCTTTTTTTCAGTCGTACGACATCATAGGGTGTTAAAAGGATTTCTATATTACTGCAACAATGGGTGAAACATTTTATTCCTTTGTGACATCTGAACCTGAACTTTGCGTCCAGTGACAGCTTTGTCGGCACTACTGCATCCATTTTACTCATTTTTCTGTCTCCTTGAAGTGTAACGTCGAATCTTAAATTATAACAATTTAAGATGATTTAAATCCAAACGTATGGAAAACACGGGCGGCGGGCGCGATCAGCCAGGAATTATTTGTCAAAGTGGCACTTCTTGCATAATTCAAAAATATTCTCTACGTCAAAGGCCCACAGATGCAGATAATCAGATGCATGGGCATTGTGGCAGCTTGCACACGAAAGTTCTTTGCCCGGCCGGAGCGGGTCAGGTTTACTCCTTGTCGGATGACCTTCCGTTGAAAATGCATCTCCCAGGACATGGAGGCCACTTGCCTTTTCAGCATGGCAGTTTACGCAGAGGTCCCAGGTATACTTATAAAGATTAAACGGATATTCAGAGGCATGAGGACTGTGGCAGATTGCACATTTGCCGATGGTGACCGGACCATGAGTATATTTTCTGGAGAGCCAGTCCCTCTGCTGCTCTGTGTGACACCCGAAACACAATTCCGTGTCAGGCTTCTTCACCGCGTATTTCGGTTCAGAATCCATGTCGTGACAGCTCAGGCAGCTCCAGACAGCGACCGGGCCGTGAACATAGGGCAAAGACGCTATCTTTTTATGACAGGAATAACAGGTGGATGTTGCAGCAATCACGGTTTCTTTATCAAATGCTTCAGCAATAAAGGACGTTGGACTCACGGGTATATTATCCGATGCCCTGGGTGCCAGTACATGGCATTCAGAACACTCAGAACGGTCTTTCCCATGAAAGTAGTCCTTCTTAAAATCAGAGGGCGGATTTATATAGATGCTCTCAATATCTGACCTGCGGAAGGCATTGACATGAGCGGTATATACCGTCTGCCCGCCTTTCATTGCTGTTATGGTTATTTTATTGAGACCGTGGTCCAGAGGAACAGTAAAACACTCGAATTTCAGGTCAGGAACAATTCTGGCCGCCTCTTCATCATTATTGTCTGCCAGTATAAGATCAGCCGATCCCTGAGGTATTTCCAGGGACAGGCTCAAAAAGCCGAGCTCCATAACTACGTTGCCGGGAGGATAATGAAGGATTATCTGATCATCATCTGCTGCGGAAGACACGCCGGGAACAGGATCAGAGAGCGAGTATACAATAAACGCACAAACAAGGAAAAAGACCATAACATTCCTTTTCACTTCCTGAAGTCCTGTCATAATCAAAAGGGTTATTTGCACCGGGAAACAGAGGATGGCAATATCTGTTTATGAATGATTTTATCGATGGCTTTCTTGTACATCTCTATGGACCTGTCCCTGTCGCCTTTCAGTTCATAGGCCTTGCCGAGCTCATAATAGGTCATTTGAGGATAGGGATTGGTGACGGCAGCAGAATTAAGAATTTCGATAGCCCTATCTGCTTCACCCTTTAATACAAGGGCCCCTCCGAGACCTGTTTTTGCATCATGAGATTCAGGGTCCAGTTCCAGAGCCCTGGTGAAAGACGCAATGGCCTGGTCTGTATCTTTTGATTCCAGGTACAGGAAACCGAGAAGAATATGGGATGCTCCCATCTCGGGACTTGCCGTAACAGACTTGATTGCCGTGTTGACCGCCATATCGAGCATACGCGATTCAGTAAACTTCAGCGCCAGATTGTACAGCCGTGTTGCTTCCAGGGAAGTCTCGTCCCTTGCTTCTCTGTGCGGTGAGAGCTCTTCTTCCAGTTCGGACTCATCTATCTCCCCGAGGGTTTTTTTAATGTACCCGCGCAGTTTTGTTTTGTAGGTGAGCGGATGACTGGGAATATCATAGGCAATCATGCCCTGCCGGTCTATAATGACTGTTGTCGGAAAAACCCTGACGCCGTAATCTCCGTACACCTGCCGGTCATTGTCTATAAGCAGGGTATAGTCAATATCATTTTCCCTGTAAATCATCAGGGCATCTTCCTTATTATCACTGTCCTCAATTATGCTCACTACCGTAATGTCTTTTCCTTTATATTTTTTCAGTATGTCCCTTGCATCCTGAAGGGCAAGCACAGATCTTTGCTGTCCGGTCCTCCAGAAGATCATAACGAGAACGTTTCCCTTATACGTACCCAGTGAAACAGTTTTTCCTTCAATGGACGGTAACGTAAAGTCAGGCGCTGCTGCACCATGAGATATACTGATGGCATTGGACGCAGGAGTGAAGAGCAGTAAAAAAACCAGGCTAAGAACAAAAAGTATCATCCGTTTATCTCCTTATTGACCCTGTCGTACTTTTTAAGCTTGTGGCAGCCGGGGGTGCAGCTTCCTCCTGTTTCGGTCTTCTGAAAGTTTACCGGCAGTTCCCACGCACCGAAAGGAACCGCTTCCCGTATGTGCTTGGGAAAGTTGCTTGCATGCGTTTCATGACATGCGCGGCACGTCCTGCCCTTCACCGGCTTGTTGACATGCATAAAATGGAGGTTCTGGCTACCATTTCTGAAGTTCGTCAGTTTGGTGGTTTCCGGATTGAGTACAATGGTTTTTTCGTGACAGCTAAAACACAGGTTGTAGTTTTCCGTGACAAAGGGTTTGTAAAAGGTCGGCGGATAGGGACTCCTCAGTATTCTGAAATGAGAAGAACCATGAGGGTCATGACATCCGGAACAGTCCTTCTGCTGTATGGGCCCATGGTGGTCTGTATTATCCGCCAGCCATTTCTTAATGTCCATGACGGTCGCGCCGCTCTCATTTTTATATTCCCTGTCATGACAGCTGAGGCACAGATCCATGGGTTCCATTAACAGGTTC
>JBFKMY010000194.1:0-4911 GCA_041629615.1 Thermodesulfovibrionia bacterium
GGCCCGAATGCCACTCGGGCCGTTACTGACAATTATATGAAGGACGCAAAGATATGCATTCCCGTTCATCCTGACGTATTGACGGCAGCGGACATTACATGTTCCTGTTTACCATCTCCCGCAACTCTTTTCCAACCTTGAAGTAAGGAACTTTCTTCGGCGGAACATCGACAGCAGCGCCGGTCTTAGGGTTTCTTGCTTTTCTGGCATTTCTGTCGCGGAGCCTGAAATTCCCGAAGCCCCTAATTTCGACCTTCCCTCCATGAGCAAGAGAGTCTTTGATGCTCTCGAATATGGTCTCGATGATAACTTCCGTCTGTTTTTTTGAAAGTCCTTCAAGTTTGTCGGCGATTTTTTCAATAAGAACTGATTTTGTCATATGTTCCCTCCTCTAAGAAAAATAATATATCTTTGTCTTATTGTCAATTTTATCACATTGTAAACAAGTATTTTAACTGTACGCCGGAAAAGGTATTGCCCATAAGTTTATCAGGCAACCGGCTCTTGAGCATGTCAAAGATGCTGAATTCCTCTTTTTTAGACACTACCCGGGGCTCACCCTTGATACCGGTCAACTCTCCTGCCAACATTATAGCATCCTGAAGATTGCCCAGATCATCTACAAGCCCTAACCCCTTGGCCATTCTGCCGGTGAATATGCGGCCGTCAGCAAGGTTTCTGATGTCTTCGACGTCTATCCCCCTGCCTTCAGCAACTGCCTTGATAAACTGATCGTGTACATCGTCGAGGACTGTCTGGAGTATCTGTTTTTCTTCCGGTGTCATGGACCTGAAAGTCGATGCAATGTCCTTGTGCTTGCCGCTCTTTATTATCTGTGTTGTCACGCCAATCTTTTCCATGAGCCCTTCGACATTGGGTATTTCCATAATTACTCCAATCGAGCCGGTCAGTGTGCCGGCATTTGCCACTATCCTGTCTGCCGGAGCGGATATATAGTAGCCCCCCGAGGCTGCTACTGATCCCATGGAGACAACAACTTTTTTATTTCCCTTTATCTTCACGATCTCCTTATAAATCTCCTGTGAAGGCGCCACTGCACCTCCCGGACTGTCAACCCTCAGGATAATGGCCTTGACGGAATTATCTTTGGCGTATTGCTTCAATTCATCAACAACATCTGTCGAGTCTATGATTATGCCCGTGACACGAATGAGGGCAACCTTGTCTCCAAGGGTGACCTTACTGGAATAGGTCAGCATAAGGCTGAGGAGTGCAATGATTGCAAAAATGATTACAAAAAAGATCAGGACCTTTTTCAATTAAACCGAACCTCCTGCATATCCGTCTGTCCGCTCCCTATCCTATCATCGTCTTCATGCTGAGATCTATTTTCCTGTCAGCAGGATTGACGTTTATTATCCGGGCCGGTACTTCATTTCCTACGGCAAAGAGTTCTTCTATCTTCTCATCGGGCTTTTTTTCAATCTCGGAGATATGTATAAGTCCTTCCACCCCGTCTTCGATTTCTACAAAGAGACCGAAATCAGCAATACTCACGACCTTGCCCGATACAGAATCTCCAAGGCTGTATTTCCCGGGGATTTCATCAATCCACGGGTCAGGCGTCAATTGTTTCAGTCCGACAGAAATCCTCTCCTTATCGGGCTCTATATTGAGGACGACGACTTCAATGTCCTGCCCCTTTTTCAGAATGTCAGAAGGATGTTTTACGCGCTTTACCCATGAAATGTCAGAAACATGCAGAAGGGCGTCTACTCCCTCGTTCATGGAGATAAAGGCACCGAATTCGGCAAAATTCTTGACCTTTCCGGTTATCTTTTGCCCGACAGTATAGTTTTCTTTTATAATCTCCCAGGGATTGGGCTTGAGCTGACGTATGCTGAGGGAGATCCTTTTATCATCCTTGTTGACTTTCAATATGACGGCTTCCACACTGTCGCCTATTGAAAAGTATTTGGAAGGTTTTATGGACTTCTCCAGCCAGTCGATTTCGCTTACATGAATAAGGCCTTCCACTCCCTCTTCCAGTTCGATAAACAACCCGTAGTCAGTGAGGGTAATTACCTTTCCCATCACCCTTTTTCCCGATGGGTATTTTTCTTCAACCGATGCCCATGGATCGGGCTTTTTCTGCTTATACCCGAGTGTCACCTTTTCATTTTCAGGATTAAAGGTAAGAATTATTACCTCGACAGTGTCTCCTATGCTGAATAATTCTCCGGGGTGACTTATTCTCCCCCACGACATATCAGAGATGTGGAGCAGGCCGTCGATCCCCCCGAGGTCAATAAATGCGCCGTAGTCGGTAAGATTTTTAATTGTCCCCTCCACAGTTGCGCCTTCTTTAAGCCCGGTCAGGGTTTTTTCTCTGAGTTTGCTTCGCTCTTCCTCAAGAAGAACACGTCTTGAAACAATAACATTCGATCCTTTATGGGTGAGATTAAGTATCTTAAATGCATATCGTTGCCCGATAAGCTGGTCTGTATTCTTCGGGGCCTTTAAATCTATCTGGGACCCCGGCAGAAAGGCATTTACCCCTTTTATATTGACTGTCATTCCCCCTTTGACTTTTCCGGTAATTTTCCCGTCTACAGGCTGATTTCTCTGAAATGCTTCTTCGATCATGTCCCATGACCTTACGCCCTGGGCCTTTTGTCTTGAAAGCTTTACAAAGCCGTCCGCATCACTGAGTCTTTCAATAAAGACTTCTACCTCGTCTCCCGGGTTTAAACTCTTGAGTTCATTTTCAATAAGTTCATGACGGGGGACGAACCCTTCGCATTTTGATCCGACGTCTACGATGACACCGTCTGTCTTGACCTGTAATACTTTGCCCTTCGTAATTACTCCTGCCTTTAATCCCTTGAAGGAGTCAGCATAAAATTTTTCTAATTCATTCATTTGCAGTTCCATGACTATCTATTATATTACCTCCTGACAGAAATTTCTCTTATTTTATTTACTACATCATCTATTATCCACTGGGGAGTTGAAGCGCCTCCTGTTATGCCGACACTCTCAACGTCCCGAAACCATTCCTCTCTGATTTCATCAGCTGTTTCTATGTGATATACTTTAGCACAAACGTCCTGAGAGAGTTTGACCAGCTGGTTTGTGTTGGAACTGTTTTTCCCGCCGACAATTATCATATGTTCTACTTTTTTGGCCAGGGCCCCTGTTTCCTTTACCCGCTGAGCGGTAAAATCGCAGATGGTATTATAAATCTTTACTTCCCTTGTGTTGCTGAGTACCTGCAGGACGATCTTTGTAAATACATCAAATGACTGCGTTGTCTGAACGATGATACCGACTTTCTTCTTCAGGGGCGGCAACTGATCTGCATCCCCTGCAACAAAGGCATCGCCTCCTGCAAAGCCAATCAGCCCCTGGACTTCAGGATGCTGCCGATCTCCTATGATAATTACCTGATACCCCTCTTTTTTAAGAATCTGCGCAAAATCTTGAGCCTTTTTGACAAAGGGACAGGTTGCGTCAATAACATTATACCCCATTTGTGAAGTTTCAGCATACACTTCCGGCGATACCCCGTGAGTTCTGATGATAATGGTTTCTATGTCCGGAGACGCGAGGTCATTTACTGTTTTTACTCCTCTGCGTTCCAGTTCTTCCACTACCTGGGGATTGTGGATCAGAGGTCCATAGGTGCATAAACCCGGGTTCCCTGCTTTCGCGAGATTAAATGTTATGTCAATTGCGCGCTTTACCCCGAAACAGAATCCTGCCTTTCTTGCAATCTCAACCCTCATGATTTCTTTGCATCTCCCTTATCACGGACATAATATGCCTGCTTATTTTTTCCTGTAACTCCTGGCTGCTTGCCTTTTCGCTGTCCGCTATTGAAGTATACTCTATAGGCTTTCCAAATTCTACCATTATCCTGGCTCTTTTCAGCCATTTGGCATCAACGGGCAGCGCCCTGTCGCTCCCGACGATGAGTGCAGGAACCACGGGGACCCTGCTGAGGCTCACAATCATCCCGACGCCGCGCTTGGCTTCCATCAATTCTCCGGTATCGCTTCTCCTGCCCTCGGGAAATATTACTATGATTTCACCCCCTTTAAGCCTCCTCACCGTTTCCTTTATTGTCGATGGACGGGTCCTTTCCCTGTCAACGGGGAAGGCCGCGCTTTTGATCATCCAGCCGATCACGGGAATATCAAATAGCCCCTTTCTTGCCATAAACGTTACCCTTCTCGGAGTCACGGAGCCGACTAACGGAGGGTCAAGATAACTGATATGATTTGCAGCTATGAGCACGCCGCCTTCCGGGGGGATGTTCTCTTTTCCCTTAACTACTACCCCGCCGTTAATAGAAAGGATTGACCGTATGGTGAAGGCAACCAGCTTATATAAAAGATCATTGAATTTCGTCATCGTATATGAATAAATGTATGTTTCACGTCAATTTTTCCAGTATCCTGGCAACGACCTCGTTTATACCCAAATCAGTAGAATCAATGTAGATCATATCATCTGATATTACGAGGGGAGAGCTTTCCCTCGATGAGTCCCTTGTGTCCCGCCTTCTTATGTCTTCAATGGTCCTCGTCAGGCTGGCCTCGGGATCTTTTTCTTTGAGCTCTTCAAATCTTCTCCTTGCCCTTTCCTCAATGCTGGCATCAAGATAAAATTTGTTTTCCGATTCCGGGAATATCACAGTGCCCGTGTCTCTGCCTTCAATGACTACACTGCCCTGCATTCCCATCTCCCTTTGTAAGGAATAAAGCCTGTCCCTTACAGCCGGCTGTGCCGAGACCCGCGAACTCAGTTCTCCGATTTCTCCTGTTCTTATGGCCGATGTAACATCAATGCCGTCTACAAAAATACTGTCTCCGCTGAAGCGTATCGTGATATTTTTCAGCAGCCGGACAAGGCTCTCTTTATCATCAGGATCCATGTTTTCTTAGA